>JAGNSF010000079.1 GCA_017988155.1 Flavobacterium sp.
TAATTTTTCCAGGCACAATAATTACTTTGTTTGGTGTTCTCCCGTCCAACTGACGCAAGGTACGTTCGTCTTTCATTATAATTTCTTCGATTTGTTCCTTGGTTAAATCCAAAGGCAATTCAATTGTGAAACGCATTTTCCCGTTGAAAGAAACTGGATATTCTTTACTACTCTCAACTAAATGTGCCGCTTCAAATTCAGGGAAAGCTACCGTTGCAATCGAATCTGAATGACCTAATAACGACCATAATTCTTCTGCAATATGGGGTGCATACGGCGAAATTAAAATCGTTAATGGTTCTAAAATCGCTCTTTCGTGACAATTTTGCGTTGACAATTCATTCACGCAAATCATAAATTGCGAAACAGAAGTATTGAATGAAAAACTCTCAATATCCTCGGCTACTTTTTTAATAGTCTTGTGTAAGGATTTTAAATTGTCTTTTGTTGGTTCATTGTTCGTTACGATCAAACCATTGTCGTCAAAATACAAACGACATAGTTTTTTCAAGAAACCAAACACTCCCGAAATTCCAGCCGTATTCCATGGTTTGGCTTGTTCTAATGGTCCTAAAAACATTTCGTACAAACGCAAGGTATCAGCACCATATTCGGCACAAATTAAATCAGGCGTAACAACATTATATTTGGATTTGGACATTTTTTCGATTTCTGAATCTGCAAATAAATCAAACCCTTGTAAAATAAATGCTTTGCCAAAAATTGAATCAAACATTTCCCATTTACGCAATTTATCAACATCTACTAATCCTTTTAAATCAATGCAATCTATCGGAATATTATAAGATCTGTGAAATTCTAAATTTTCAATTACAATGTTTTTAATATCAATATTTAAGTAATCACTTTTGTTGTCAATATATGACAATTCAACAATTGTTTTAAATAATTTTTCAAAATATTGACCTTCGTCAGGATAGTCACTAAAATTAAACTGTGAAAACAAAATTGGTTTGGATAAAACAACTTCTGTTTTAGCAAAAACATTATTTTTGCTAACTAATCTAAATGAGTTTGACATCTTTAACTTTGCACTCATTCCTAAAATCATTCCCTGATTAATTAGTTTTTTGAACGGTTCTTCTGTTGGCGCAAAGCCTTTGTCTTTTAGGAATTTGTTCCAAAAACGAGAATATAATAGATGTCCTGTTGCATGTTCGCTTCCGCCAATATACAAATCCACACTTTCCCAATACTTCAAAGCATCTTGACTGGCAAATTCGTTTTCGTTATGCGCATCCATATAACGCATCCAATACCATGAACTTCCCGCCCAACCTGGCATGGTGTTCAATTCTAAAGGAAAAATAGTCGTGTTGTTCACCAAATTCGTTTCAACGACTTTGTTATTTTCACTATCCCAAGCCCAAACTGCAGCATTCCCTAAAGGGGGCAAACCGTCTTCCGTAGGTAAATAATTAGCCACTTCAGGTAAAATAATAGGCAAATGTTGTGTATCAATCATCTGAGGTAATCCATTGACATAATACACTGGAAATGGCTCTCCCCAATAACGTTGACGAGAAAAAACGGCATCACGCAAACGGTAATTCGTCTTTCCTTTCCCTTGTCCTATTTTTTCTAAGGCTTCAATTACTTTTTTCGTTCCTTCTTTGTATCCTAAACCGTTTAAAAAGTCAGAATCTATTAATTCAAAGCCGCCTTTGTCTCCATAAGCCGCTTCTGAAATATCTTTGTTAAAAATGTTTTTAATCGCTGGCATTCCGTTTTGACCTTTAAAGAAATTGGTAAAAGCATAATCTCTTTCGTCTCCGCAAGGCACCGCCATAACAGCTCCTGTTCCGTATCCTGCCAACACATAATCGCCAATCCAAACTGGAATCGGCTCTTTTGTAAAAGGATGTTCAGCATAAGCTCCGGTAAAAACTCCTGAAATGGTTTTCACATCAGCCATTCTCTCACGCTCAGAACGTTTGGCTGTTTTTTCAATATATTCTTCAACTGCTTGTTTTTGTTCTGGAGTTGTAATTTGAGAAACCAATTCATGCTCTGGTGCCAAAGTCATAAATGTTACACCAAAAATCGTATCAGGACGAGTAGTAAAGACCTCTATGGCTTTCGGCTCAGAGCTGTGAGCAGTGGGCACAAGGCCAAAAGAGACCATAGCACCAACCGATTTTCCAATCCAATTGCGTTGACTCTCTTTGATACTTTCTGTCCAATCAATGGTGTCCAAACCTTGCAATAAACGTTCAGCATAAGCTGAAATTCGCATACTCCATTGGGTCATTTTTTTACGAATCACCGGGAAACCACCGCGTTCTGAAACGCCATTTACAATTTCGTCATTTGCCAAAACAGTTCCTAATCCTGGACACCAGTTTACCTCGGTTTCTGCCAAGTAGGTTAAACGGTATTGCAACAGTATTTTTTGTTGGTCTGAAGAAGAAAATGCGTTCCAATCTGAAGCTGAAAATGGAGCAATGTTGTCATCACATACCGCATTGACATTTGCATTCCCTTCTTTTTCAAACAAGGCAATTAAAGTTGAAATATCTTCTGCTTTATCTGAATTTTTATTGTACCAAGAATTAAATAATTGAATGAAAATCCATTGGGTGTGCTTGTAATAATCGGGATTAGACGTACGCACTTCGCGACTCCAATCAAACGAAAATCCAATTTTATCCAACTGCTTTCTATAGCCCGCAATTTGGTTTCCTTCTTTGTCAACACCACCATCAATATTTACTGAAGTAGTATCTTCTGGACGTTGTCCGGTTTGGATAGCATATTGCTCTGCTGGCAATCCAAAACTGTCATACCCCATTGGGTGCAACACATTAAATCCTTGGTGTCTTTTGTATCTTGAATAGACATCCGAAGCAATATACCCTAAAGGATGTCCTACGTGCAAGCCTGCTCCTGATGGATAAGGAAACATATCTAACACATAATGTTTGGGTTTATCAGAATTATTTTGCGCCGCAAAAGTTTGATTTTCTGCCCAATACTTTTGCCATTTCGCTTCAATTTCGTTCGGATTGTATTTCATTGTATATTAATTTATCTCAGTCGTTGTCTTGACTAAAAATAGGTTTGTTTTTAAATTAAAAATGAAAAAGTTGGTCTAACTTTTACGTTTTCAGCTGCCAAATTTACGTTTATTGTACGAAAGTTAAAACTTTGAACGATATTAACTTTAAATAAAGAAATTCTTTATTATTTTTACCACATAATTTTCACAAACTATGAGTTCTTCTTACGATAAATTTCAAAAACGCCGTTTAATTTCCTCTTATTTTTCAGTAGTGTTAAGTGTATTCTTAGTGCTTTTTTTATTAGGAATGTTAGGGCTTTTCATTATCAATTCTAAAAAATTAGCCGACGATTTTAGAGAAAACATTGCAATGACTGTGTTCTTTAAAAATGAAGCTAATGATACTATTATCAAATCCTTTAATGCCGAATTAAAAAGAGCGCCATTTGCAAAAACTTTCGAATACGTTTCGAAAGATGCTGCTGCTAAACAACATACTGATATTATTGGAGAAGATTTTGTGACTTTTCTTGGCGAAAATCCATTGCAAAACTCCTTTGACATTCACTTAAAAGCCGACTATGTATACAAAGATAGTATTGCAAAAGTGGAAAGTCAATTGCGAAAAAACCCAATGATTTCAGATATTGTTTACGACAAACAATTAGTCAATTTAGTTAATGACAACATCAAAAAAGTCAGTATGTGGATTCTTATCATCAGCGGATTTTTTACCATTATTGCGGTATTACTTATCAATAGTTCATTACGTTTATCCATTCATTCGAATCGTTTTATCATAAAAACTATGCAAATGGTGGGAGCAACCAAAGCGTTTATTAGAAAACCATTTGTAATGCGAAGTGTTCGTTTAGGAATGATTGGAGCTGGACTGGCTGTTTTAGCTTTAATTGGAGTTTTAATTTATTTGGAAAGTAATTTCCCAGACCTTGGACTACTTGATGATCAATTACTGATTGCTCTAGTTTTGGTTGCTGTATTTGCAATTGGGGTGTTAATCACTTGGTTGAGTACCTATTTTGCAACACAACGCTTCTTGAATTTACGAACAGACGATTTGTACTAAAAAGTGTAATTGTTGATTAGGTTATTTGTTTAGTTAACCAAATCCTATCACCATTTCTAAATATAATTTTCAACAACAATGAAAAACAATAGCGAACACAAACAAGAATTTCTTTTTGAAAAAGTAAATTATAAAATTTTACTGATTGGTATTGCCGTAATTGCGTTTGGATTTATTCTAATGTCTGGCGGAGGTAGTGATGATCCAAATGTATTTAACGAAGATATTTTTAGTTTCAGACGCATTCGTTTGGCACCGACTACCGTTTTAATTGGTTTTGGAATTACCATTTATGCTATTTTGAAAAATTCAAAAAAAGCCTAAATGAATACTTTACAAGCTATTTTAATTGCTATAATGGAAGGATTAACAGAATATCTTCCTGTTTCTTCCACAGCACACATGGTTTTTTTGAGTTCGTATTTTGGAATCCAAGAAGATGATTTTGTGAAACTTTTTCAGGTTTCTATTCAGTTTGGTGCAATATTGGCAGTCGTAGCGTTGTATTGGAAAAAATTCTTTGATTTTTCTAAATTCAATTTTTTTATAAAACTTGCGTGTGCAGTACTGCCTGCTTTAGTATTAGGAAAATTATTTGACGATGCTATTGAAGCTGTTTTAGGAAACCCGATTCCAATTGCAATTGTATTAATTGTTGGAGGTATCGTATTACTTTTTATCGATTCAAAATTTCAAAATCCGACCATTTTAAAAGAAGAAGACATCACAATTAAGAAAGCCGTAACCATAGGTTTTTGGCAATGTCTAGCCATGATGCCAGGCACAAGCCGTTCTGCAGCTTCCATTATTGGCGGAATGCAACAAGGTTTAAGTCGGCACGCTGCAGCAGAATTTTCTTTCTTCCTTGCGGTTCCTACTATGCTTGCGGTAACTTGTTATTCGGTTTTTTTAAAAACATACGAAGCCTCTCAAATGAAAGGCTATGAATTAATTTTAAAATCGGACAACCACATTCAATTGTTTCTAATTGGCAATATTGTGGCTTTTGTTGTCGCAATTTTAGCTATCAAATTCTTTATAGAAATTATCAAACAATACGGATTCAAACCTTGGGGTTGGTACCGAATTGTAGTTGGAACTTTCTTATTGTTTTATTTTTCATTTATAAAATAGTCCCTTTGAAAACAGCTGAAGAAGTACTAAACGGTCAAGTTATTTTAGTTGACAAACCTTTAACTTGGTCTTCTTTTCAGGCGGTAAACAAATTGAAATATATTTTAAAACGTCGTTTTGATTTACCCAAAAAATTCAAAATTGGACATGCAGGAACTCTAGACCCTTTAGCTTCGGGGTTGCTCATTATTTGCACCGGAAAATTTACTAAGAGAATTACTGAAATTCAAGCACAGCCAAAAGAATACACTGGCACCTTCTTCATTGGAGCCACAACGCCTTCCTATGATTTAGAAACCGAAATTGACCAAACCTACCCGATCACTCATATTGATGAAGCTTTAATTCATCAAACTGCGCCTCAGTTTCTAGGCGAAATTGACCAAAAACCACCTGTTTTTTCGGCAATAAAAAAAGAAGGGGTTCGCCTCTACGAACACGCAAGAGCGGGTGTTGAAGTAGAAATTGCTTCGAGAAAAACGACGATTTACGAATTTGAAATTACCCGAATCGCATTGCCCGAAGTTGATTTTAGAGTAGTTTGCAGCAAAGGAACTTATATTCGTTCGTTAGCCTTTGATTTTGGAAAAGCGATGCAGTCCGGGTCCCATTTAACGGCTTTACGTCGCACTAAAATTGGCGATTATAATGTAATTAAGGCCTTAACTCCAGAGGAGTTTGAGAAACAGAATATGTTAAATTCTGCTGACTAGGAATTTTGTAATATGGTTTTCGTTATTTTTACTTTACAATTAAAGCCCCAAAATAATGAAACTATCCATCAAAGTAATCAAAACACTACTCTTTCTACTATTTTTCAATATTGCATTAGCACAAAATAACACGGTCTTCACTTACGATTTTACTGATAAACCCACAAAGAAAAAAATTACTTTCACGCAATTTCAAGTTTCAATTCCACTTCAGAGAAATGAAGATTATGGTGAACTTTTACAAGATGGAAGTAAAAACAGTAATTGGTTTTTACCTGATGGAATCAATGCCAATATAGGATATGGAATTCACCTAAATAAATGGATTGGAATAAGTGCTAATGGTGGTATTGGAATGGTATTATCTCAAAAAATGATTGCCACTCCATTATTTACAAATCTTAGAATTATGCCGAAAATCGGGGATGAAACACGACTCGGAATCGAATTAGGACTGGGTCATGCTTTTGCTTTAGGCAGAGGAAATCTATCGGGTACGTATCAGAAAGGGAAACTAATTCTTGAAAATGACGATTTACAAATTTTTCTAGAAGTAGTTTCATATGGATTTAAACTGCACAATAACAGTCAAGCGAGTCTATGCATTGGTATTTCTCTACTCACTTTTTAAAGCAAAAGAAAGTAATTATTCTAATAATTGAATAATCTCATTCTGTGTACTCACGCCTTTGTCGTGTAAATACCATAATTGTAAGTCGGCTTTAGCCGTTTCGTCAATAACACCCAATTTTTCTTTATAATTTTCAATCAAATCGATAGCGCCTTGTGGTCTTGGTCCCCAATCTCCTGATACTGATCCTGTTTCTTTATCAATAATAATAAGTTTTGGAATTGCTTTGCCCTTATTGGTTAAAAAATGATTCATTAATTCTTCATGCTCATCACGCAGTACCAATTTCATATCAATTTTTCCATCAGACTGCACAACCATTTTATTCAGAATTGGTAGAATTTGAGCTGCGTCGCCACACCAACTCTCAGTAAGTACAAGCCAAATGTAATGTTTGTTTAAACTGTTTAATTTAACAATGTTCTCATCGGTAATTTTCATTGTTTTATCCAAACGATGCATTCGCTTTTCATTTAACTCACTGTAATGAGTGCGCTCCTCGGTTTGTTCTACTGCAGTAGATTTTCCTACTTTCAACAAATCAGCCATTAATGTTCTATATTCTTCATACGAATGGCTATTAAATAGCGCTTTTCCAATATACGTTTTCATATTTTACTTTTTATTATACCGAAGGTAGTTGATAGTATTCATATAGTAGGTGATAATTATTACATTGTGCAAAAAGCCCATAAATTATTTTTTTAAAACACTATTTCAAAAAATGAGAATATAACTATATTTGCAGCAAATAACTCAACCAACTCATGAAATACAAAAGAATTCTTCTAAAATTAAGTGGTGAAGCATTAATGGGCGATTTAAATTATGGAATTGACCCGAAAAGATTAGCAGAATATGCTGATGAAATCAAATTAATTCATGACAAAGGTGTGGAAATTGCCATTGTAATTGGCGGAGGAAACAT
>JAGNSF010000080.1 GCA_017988155.1 Flavobacterium sp.
CCTAATGAAGATGATGGGCGGAATGAAAGGAATGCCTGGAGGTATGCCGGGGATGAGATAATTTAGATTGCTAGATCGTTAGATTCTAAGATTACTAGAATATTAGATTATAAGATTACTAGATTATTTGCATCTAAAGTTCTAACAGTTCTAAGATTCTAACAATCTAAAGCTCTAAATTTCTAACAATCTAAAGCTCTAAAATTCTAAACAACAACTAAACTAATACAACACAATACAATGCAACTACTAGACGGAAAAAAGACTTCGGAAGAAATCAAACAAGAAATTGCAGCCGAGGTTCAAAAAATGAAAGCCAAAGGCGAGAAAGTACCTCACTTAGCCGCAGTTTTGGTTGGGAATAACGGCGCGAGCTTAACGTATGTTGGAAGCAAAGTGCGTTCTTGTGAACAAATTGGTTTCGAATCGACTTTGGTGTCTTTGCCAGAAACGATTACCGAAAGCGAATTGCTTGCCAAAATTGCTGATTTGAACGAAGACGACAATTTGGACGGATTCATTGTTCAGTTGCCTTTGCCAAAACACATCAACGAAGAAAAGATATTGATGGCGATTCACCCTGATAAGGATGTGGATGGTTTTCACCCAACGAATTTTGGTAAAATGGCTTTGGAAATGGAAACGTTTTTGCCAGCTACTCCGTTTGGAATTATGCAGTTGTTAGAGCGTTACAAAGTAGAAACGGCTGGAAAACATACTGTCGTAATTGGAAGAAGTCATATCGTGGGTCGACCAATGAGTATTTTGATGAGTCGCAAAGGCTATCCTGGAGATTCAACGGTAACCTTAACGCACAGTAGAACCAAAAACATCGAAGAATATACTAAGAATGCCGATATTATTATCACTGCTTTAGGCGTGCCTAATTATTTAAAAGCAGATATGGTGAAAGACGGTGTTGTAGTAATAGACGTGGGTATCACTAGAGTAGAAGATGCTTCGCACCCAAAAGGTTACGTAATTACCGGTGACGTTGATTTTGATGAAGTAAGCAAGAAATCTTCTTTTATTACGCCAGTTCCTGGTGGAGTAGGACCTATGACGATTGCGATGTTGTTGAAAAACACACTTTTGGCAAGACAAATTAGAGCTAGAAAATAAGAATTAGATAAAATAAAGTGGATAACCAAAAAAGTCTTATTCTTGTCAAACTGAACTTGTTTCAGTTTCTTTATGCAATTGATTAAATACGATTTTATAGATTCCGAAATAAATTCGGAATGACAAAAAAGGCTGTTCGTGAGAACAGCCTTTTTGTGTATTAGTTTCTTCTGAATTTAGAATCATCCCTTCTAGGGAATTCTATTTTTCGTCGGCTAGGTTCTGCTTTGGGCAAACTGGCTTCTTCGGTTTTACTGGAAGGTGCAATCAGTTGGTTTAATTCTTTGATTTCAGCATCGGTTAATTCGCGGTAGCGCCCCACAGGAACATCTAGCGAGATGTTGATAATTCGGATGCGTTTTAAAGCGGTTACTTCGTAGCCTAAATATTCACACATTCTACGAATTTGCCTATTCAAACCTTGGGTCAAAATAATTTTGAAGGTGTATTTACTAATTTGTTCCACCTTACATTTTCGGGTTACGGTTTCCAAAATGGGTACGCCATTGCCCATACGTTCAATAAAACGATCGGTTATGGGTCTATTTACAGTTACGGTATATTCTTTTTCGTGATTGTTTCTGGCACGCAGTATTTTGTTGACAATATCACCGTCATTGGTCATAAAAATCAATCCTTCACTGGCTTTGTCTAAACGACCAATAGGGAAAATACGTTTGGGATAATTGATGTAATCGACAATGTTATCGCGAACGTCCAAGTTAGTCGTACATTCAATTCCAACGGGTTTATTGAAAGCCAAATAAATGGATTTCTCATTTTTTTCAACAATCAGTTTTCCGTCTATACGCACTTCGTCATCAGGAGACACTTTGGTGCCCATTTCAGGAACAATTCCATTAATGGTCACTCTTCCTTCTTCGATGAGTTTATCGGCTTCTCTGCGCGAGCAGTAACCGGTTTCTCCAATGAATTTATTTAGGCGTTTTAGATTTTCTTCCATACCGCAAAAGTAATGAATTTAGGAATGTGTTACTTTGAATCCGAAAGGAAGTCAACTATTTTTTTATACACTTCTTTGTTTTGTAAACTATGTCCTAATCCTTTGGTAGTTTCTAAAACAGATGTTTTCCAATAGTGGTTTATTTTTTGACTTTCGTCGTGCAATACTACAGTATCGTCTAAGTCATGAAATAAAAGTCCTTTAGCTGTGACGGAATGCACATAATGTTGTGCCGAAAAATCAGCGACTTTAACTTGGAAACGCTCCCAATAATGTTGGTGAATCAATTTTTCCATTCGGCTATTCAATCGCAATAAGCGCACATAGTTTCTAAAAATAATGGCGTAATCGGATGGAGCGCCTAAAAGCACCATTTTTTCTACAGTTGGATTGTTGTAGGTCGCTTGGTAATACAAACTTGCTTTTCCGCCAATAGAGTGTCCAATGATATAATTGGGGCTGTATTTTTTGGCTACACTATCAATACTGGCTGCATAGCGTATCACGTTAAACTCTTTCCCTTCTGATAATCCATGAGCAGGTGCGTCTATTGCAATAATGGTGTGTCCCGTTTTCAAAAGATAAGGGAGTAATTTTTTCCAACGCATGGTGTTACTTTCCCAACCGTGTAAAAGAAAAATGATTTTTTCATCTCCGTCCCAACGGTAGGTTTGGAACTGCAGACCGTGATTGTCAAAAGTTTCTTTTTTGGCTTCAGCTAAAAAGGGTGGAAGTTGGTTGCTATTTAGTTTTCCTTTTCGAGGATGACTAAAAAGAGAGAAAGCCAGCAGTGTTGCTTTTTTGGGAGCAATAAAACACAATAGGTTAATATAAGCTCCGTAGGATTTGGTAGTAATGAAGAAAAGGAATCGTTTCATAATAAAAAAGTCCCGATTTGCATCGGGACTTAAAGTAGTTAAAATTTAGAAAATAATTTTTCCATTTTTTCTCTTTCCTCCTCGGCTAACGAACTGTCAACTAAAATTCTTCCAGAGTGTTCATCAGTGATGATTTTCTTTCTTGAAGCAATTTCCACTTGTGTTTGTGGTGGAATTGTAAAGAAAGATCCTGCAGATGCTCCTCTTTCGATAGAAACTACAGCTAATCCGTTACGAACGCTGCTTCTGATTCTTTTGTAAGCAGTTAACAAACGCTCTTCGATTTGTGCTTCATACTCTGCTGATTTTTCAGATAAGAATTCTTCTTCTTTCTGAGTTTCAGCCATTATAGCATCCAATTCTGATTTTTTATGTTTCAAGTGAGTTGATTTTGATTCTAATTTTTCTTTAGAATTTGCAATCACCTCTTTTTTGTGTTCAATAGAAGCTTTCATTTCTTTGATTTGCTTTTCAGCCAATTGAATTTCTAATTCTTGAAATTCAACTTCTTTAGTCAAAGAGTTGTATTCTCTGTTGTTACGAACACTCTCTTGTTGTTTTGTATATTTTTTGATAGCCTCTTTGTGCTCGTCAATAGCATTTTTCTTTACTTTGATTTGCTCTTCGATAACCTCAAGTTCGCTTTTTAATTTTTCTGAACGAGTGCTTAAACCAGCTACTTCATCTTCTAAATCTTCTACCTCTAAAGGAAGTTCTCCTCTTACGTTTCTGATTTCGTCAATTCTTGAGTCAATAAGTTGTAAATCGTATATTGCTCTTAACTTGTCTTCGACACTTAATTCTTTTTTAGTCGCCATATTTTATAAGTACTTAACTGGATTTGTATTTTCTTCTGAAAAAATGATGGCAAAATTAAGGATTTTTTTTCTAAGAAAGTCAACAATATAATTTTTTGTATACCGTTCGCTTTCAAAATGTCCAATATCTGCCAAAAGTAATTGGTTTTCTGCCTCATAGAACTGATGGTATTTCAAATCAGCGGTTAAAAAGGCATCGGCTCCAGCTCGGATTGCATTTTTGATGGCAAAACTTCCAGCGCCTCCTAAAACAGCTACTTTTTGTATGGGTTTATCAAGAAACTGCGAATGGCGAATGCCGCCTGCTTGCATTTTTTCTTTTACCATTCCCAAGAATTCTTTTTCGTTCATTGGTGTTTCCAATTCGCCAATCATTCCCAAGCCAATATTTTGATGTTGGTTTTTGAGGTCGTAAATTTCGTAAGCTACTTCTTCGTAGATATGCGTTTGAAACAAGGCCTTTAGAATTTTACCTTCTAAATGCTTTTCAAACGTAACTTCGATTTTGATTTCGTCAGCTTGAACCAATTCGTTGCGTTCGCCTATCACGGGATGACTATGTTCGTTGCCTTTATACGTTCCAGTCCCTTTCGAGTTGAAGCTGCAGTTGTCATAATTACCAATACTTCCAGCTCCTGCATGGAATAATGCATTGCGAACTACTTCTGCATTTTCAGGAACAGTGTAGGTGACTAATTTGCGGATGAAATTCTCTTTTGGAATGAGAATTTTGGTGTTTTTCAATCCTAAGGCATCACAAAATATTTTGTTGACTCCTTCAGGATGATTGTCCAAAGCCGTATGAACAGCATAAATGGCAATGTCGTTTTTGATGGCTTTAAGAATTGCACGCTCTACATAAGTTGCACCGGTAATTTTCTTTAGCCCTGAAAATAGAATCGGGTGGAAGCATACCACCAAATTGCAATTTTTGGTAATTGCTTCGTCAATTACACTTTCTAAAGCATCGTGACATACTAAAATTCCAGTAGCTTCATTTTCTGGAGTGCCTACTAGGAGTCCCACATTATCAAAGTCTTCGGCATAGGCCAAAGGAGCCATTGCTTCGAGTACAGGGAATATTTCTTTTATTTTCATTGAATTCATCTTAACGTAATTTAACAATAGCTTATCTTTTTATTGTGAGTTTTATTTCCGTTGAATGGTATTTTTGATTACTCAAATCCAATAAAAATGAAACTAAAAATAGCTTTTTTGTTGTTAGTTTTTCAAATTGGCTTTTCTCAATCCGAAAAATCGATTAAAGGTATAGTTTTATCGGATAATTTCCCAATACCAAAAGTGGATGTCGTAAATTTTAATTCTAAAATGAGTACAACGACAGATGGAGAGGGCAAGTTTGTACTTAGTGGAAAAATAGGAGAAACTTTAATTTTTATTGCAAAGGGATATGATATAAAAAGGCTTGTAATTCATTCAGATATGACAATAAAGGAAAATAATGTAGTGAATTTATTCAAGAAACCGGAAGAATTAGATGAAGTTTTGATTTTCAAAATACCCTCTATTCGCTTGAGCAAAGACCAAAAATTCGAACAAAGTAAATTGGACGAAATAGATATGGATAAGCTACAAAAAACGCTTAAAAATCCTGGGGTTTATGATGGGCAAACAACAGGATTAGATTTTTTTAAAATTGCCAATATGATTGGTAAACTGTTTTCCAAGGAGAAAGAAATTGTGAAAGTGGAATCGCCTCCAATAGTATTTAAAGACCTAGTAAAAAACAATTTTAAATCTGATGTTTACAATAAAATTTTGCATTTGAAAGAGGAAGAAGTATCGCTTTTTCTTGAATTTTGCGATGCCGATCCAAAAGCTAGATTACTAGAAAAAAGTAATAATCAATTGGTGCTGTTGGATTTTTTGCTTTTAAAACGCGATGAGTTTAAAAAATTATAAGTTGGCTGTAGTGTGCATATTTTACTCTTTTTTATGAAATTAAAAGGTACGGCTATTTTTGTATATTTGTAATTCAAAAAATCAATACTTATGACTACATTAACCATTAAAATCAACGAACGCACTAAGGCAGGTAAAGCCTTTATGGCGATGTCTGAATCTTTTTTTAAAGGGGTAAAAGGAATTGAAATTATTGAAACGGATTCTAATAAAGTTGCGGAAAGTCTTTACGATCCTGAATTTGTAAAAATGATTCAAGAGCGATTTGCAGATATAAAAAGTGGTAAATCAAAAACTATAACTCTAGATCCTAATGATGTATGGGGAAGTTTAGGATTGAAATAGAACCTTCGGCAAGTATAGAAATTGCAAAGCATAAAAAAGCAGGAAATCAATCAACTATTAAAAAATTAGCCAAGATATTACTTGAATTATCCGAAACACCTTTTGAAGGCACAGGCAAACCAGAACCACTAAAATACCAATTATCGGGTTTTTGGTCTCGGGAAATAAATAAAAAAGACCGTCTAATTTATAGAGTTGAAGAGGATGTAGTTACTGTATTTATAATTTCTGCAATGGGTCATTATTCTGATAAATAAATTCTATGAATCTTCTCCGAAAAATATTATTTCCTTTTGCTATTCTGTATGTTTTCATCACGAGTATTCGTAATTTTTTGTTTGACAGAGGAATTTTAAAATCGTATTCGTTTGAGTTGCCCATCATAGCTGTTGGTAATTTAAGCGTAGGTGGTACTGGTAAAACACCACAAATTGAATATTTAATTCGGCTACTCGAAGAACGCTACGCTATAGCTACTTTAAGTCGAGGCTATAAAAGAAAATCGACAGGTTTTGTTTTGGCTAGTGCCAATGAAACAGCTGCAACTTTAGGAGATGAACCTTTCCAATTGTATCAAAAATTCCCTTCCATTCAAGTGGCAGTAGATGCAGATAGAAAAAACGGCATTGAACAATTATTGACTCAAGAGAAAAAGCCACAAGTCATATTATTAGATGATGCTTTCCAACATCGAAAAGTCAAAGCGGGTTTTTATATTATGCTAACTGCTTATAATGATGTATTTGTGGATGACTTTTTATTGCCAACCGGTAATTTAAGAGAATCAAGAAGTGGTGCTCAAAGAGCTAATGTGATTGTAGTAACCAAATGCCCTACAACACTTTCTGAGAAAGAACAAAGTCAAATTAAGCAAAGAATAAAATCATATTCGGATGCTCCGGTTTATTTTAGTACGATTGCTTTTGATGAAAATGTACAGTCTAGTATTGCATCTGTTCCAGTGACAACTATTCAGCAATCGGCTTGTGTACTTCTGGCAGGAATTGCAAAACCAGCTTCGTTTTTTAATTATTTGACAAATTCAGCATCCATTTGTTTGACGTATCCGGATCATCATCATTTTACAGAAAGTGATATTTTACATATTCAACAACAAGCTGGAGAGAAGAAAATTGTAACCACCGAAAAAGATTACGTTCGTTTGAAAGACTCTATCCTAAAAGAGCAATTGTATTATTTACCTATTCGAACTTCTTTACTTCGTGATTCGGATAGTTTAAATACACAACTGATAAATTACTGCGCTTCTTTAGCTTAATAAAAGTTATTTTCTAGGTTTTGTGTATTGTTGATTGTTATAATCGCATAAAGGTGTGTTTTATTCAATATTTTATGAATACTTTAAGAAATAATACTATTTTTGCTAAGGTTGACAAATCAATCATTTATATTAATCAATTTAT
>JAGNSF010000081.1 GCA_017988155.1 Flavobacterium sp.
GCATTGACTTTGGCAATTGGAATTGGGATTCAAAATTTTCCAGAAGGAATTGCCGTTTCTATGCCATTGCGCAGAATGGGAATGAGTAGAAGAAAGAGTTTTATGTATGGGCAAGCATCTGCTTTAGTTGAGCCTGTAGCTGGAGTTTTAGGGGCAGTAGCTGTTACTTTTTTCACGCCATTATTGCCTTATGCTTTAGCATTTGCCGCAGGGGCTATGATTTTTGTTGTAGTGGAAGAAGTGATCCCAGAAACGCAACAAGATAACAATACCGATATTGCTACACTAGGATTTATTGGAGGTTTTATTGTAATGATGATGTTGGATGTCGCTTTAGGCTAAGCACAACCGCAATCGCCGTTTCCACAATTTGTATCTGATTTTTTCTTCCAAAAGTATTTTTTGATCAGAAATAAAACAGCAATAATTAGGATTCCAAAAGCTAGAATTTCTTGAATCATAACGCGCTATTTTAGAATTTGAAACGCAACCAACGCAACAACATAAGCTAATCCACTCATAAAAATGAGTTGACCCAACGGCCATTTCCAAGAATTGGTTTCTTTTTTAGTAATGGCAATGGTACTAGCGCATTGCATAGCAAACGCATAAAATAATAACAACGAAATTCCCGAAGCAAAATTGAATATTTTTTCACCTGTTGCAGGGTTGATTTCGGCTTGCATTTTATTTTTTATTGTATTGTCATTATCGCTATCTCCCACACTATATATTGTAGCTAATGTTCCAACAAACACTTCTCTAGCAGCAAACGAACTTATAATAGCTACGCCAATTTTCCAATCGTAACCCAAAGGAGAAATTACGGGTTCAATGGTTTTTCCCATAATTCCGATATAGGAGTTTTCTAATTTTTGGGAAGCGATAGCGTTTTGTAATTCAGATTCGCCTAAAGGTTTAGCGCTGTTTTTTTCAATTACAATTTTTTCAGCATTATTGAATTTTTCACCCGGCCCATAGGAAGCTAAAAACCACAAAACAATAGAAATAGCTAAAATGATCTTCCCAGCCCCATAAATAAAAGCTTTTGTTTTCTCAATTACATTAATAGCCACATTTTTGAATAGCGGCAATTTGTAATTCGGCATTTCAACTACAAAATAAGTTTTGCCTTTAATTTTCAATATTTTATTCAAAATATAAGCAGAGAAAATCGCCATACCAAAACCCAAAAGATACAATAACATCAAAGTCAATCCTTGCATATTGATGACGCCAAAAACACGTTCGTCAGGAATTACTAATGCAATAATAATAGCATAAACAGGAAGTCTTGCAGAACAAGTCGTAAAAGGCGTTACTAATATTGTAATCAATCGCTCTTTCCAGTTTTCGATATTTCGAGTAGCCATTATCGCTGGAATTGCGCAAGCCGTGCCCGAAATAAGCGGAACTATACTCTTGCCTGACAACCCAAACTTACGCATGATTTTATCCATTAAAAAAACCACTCGACTCATGTAGCCGCTCTCTTCCAAAATGGAAATGAACATAAAAAGAAAAGCAATTTGCGGAATAAATATCAATATGCCTCCAATACCAGGAATGATTCCTTGCGCAATTAAATTAGTCAATACTCCAGCAGGTAATTTTTCACTAGCTAAAACACTTAAAGAAGCAAAAGTACTATCAATAAAATCCATTGGAATTTTAGACCATTCAAAAATGGATTGAAAAATTCCAAAAAGAATGAAAAAGAAAATAGCATAACCCCACACTTTGTGTGTTAAGACACGATCCAAAATCGAACGAAAATCTTTAGCAATACTGGTATCAATTTTTAACCCTTCTTTCAACACATCATTGATGAATTGATAGCGTTTAATGGTTTCTTTTTGCTGCAGTCGTTTTAAATCTGAATGCGATTTGGTATAGGAATTACGAATTTCGTTTCGGTCTAAATTTAAGAAGTTCACATCCTGCGTAATTACTAACCATAATTTGTATAATAATTGATTCGGGAAGGTTTTTCGTAAAGTTTCAAAATATTCTTCGTCAATTATTGAAGCGTTTAAACAAGGTACTTTTGGAATAGATTTGTAGTTAACAATCAGTTGCTTTAGTTCATCAATTCCACTTCCTTTTCTTGAACTTACTAAAGCAATTTTGGTTTGCAGCTTTTCTTCTAAATAAGGAATGTCTAATGAAATACCGTTGTGTTTCATTCGATCAGCCATATTAATGACTAGAATGGCAGGAATTTCTAAGTCTTTTATTTGGGTAAAAAGAAGTAAGTTTCGTTTTAAATTTTCAACATCGGTTACTACTAAAGCTACGTCAGGATATAATTTGTCGTTTTTGTTCAACAATAATTCAATCACTACATTCTCATCAATGGAACTTGCATTCAAGCTGTAGGTTCCGGGTAAGTCAAGAATATTGGCTTTGTAATTGTTAGGCAGTTTACAAAAACCAATCTTTTTCTCCACCGTAATTCCAGGATAATTTCCCACTTGTTGATTCAAACCGGTAAGTTGGTTGAAAACCGAAGTTTTCCCTACATTAGGATTGCCAATTAGCGCTACGTTGATGTTGTGACTACTTAACATTAGTGGTTTTGAATTAAATCAACTTCGATTTCTTTGGCTGTTTCTACTCGAATAGCCACATGTGAACCGTTAATGTTTAAATACAAAGGGTCGCCAAAAGGAGCTATTTGAAGCAATTCAACTACATTGCCAGGCAAACAACCCATCTCCAATAACTTCAAAGGAACAGCGTCAACATCAAAGTCTTTGATGATAGCTTTTTCGCCTTTTTTGAGAATATTAAGTGTTGTTTGCAAGTCTTATTTAGATTGAATTAAGATTACAAAAGTACAGATTTTAATAGTAAACCAAATGATAAATGTCATTTTTATACTAAATTTTAAAGAAAATACGATTTATTGTTCCGATAAAAAAGCAATGTCTTCAATCAGACGTTGAACGTCTTCTTTATTCGTTCCGTCATAGAAACCCCGAACGCGTCTTTTTTGGTCCACTAATACAAAATTTTCGGTATGCACCATATCATACAACTCTTCCGGTTTACCTAATTTCACTGCTAAATAGGATTTTCGTGCCATAGTATAAATGGCTTTTTTATCTCCAGTCACTAGATTCCATTTGCTATCGTTGACATGGTGTTTAATAGCGTATTGTTTTAAAACAGGTACACTATCCGTTTCAGGAAAAACGGTGTGCGAAAGTAACATGACTTTCGGATTATTGAGAATTGCTTTTTGAACATCTTCTAGGTTAGTGGTCATTTTTGGACAAATAGAACCACAAGTCGTGAAAAAGAAATCGGCTACATAAATTTTACCCTCATACTCTTTTTGGGTAATAGTTTTTCCGTTTTGGTTCACAAAAGAAAAATCAGCAATGGTATGGTATTTACTAATGTATTGCACCGTGCTATCTACTAATTCTGGATTGACATCCGCAGGGTTGTATATAGGTAAGGTTTTGGAAGGTTTCAATGCCGAGTAGAATAAAGAAATCGTAATAATCGAAAAAACGATTAATCCTCCAAAAAAGTAACGATAGTGGTAAAAAAAAGCTTTCATTTTTAAAATTTGAAACAAAAATACGAAAATCATAAAGGCATTTGCCATATCGATAGCATTAAAAAAAAGCTTGTGATTCAAATCTTTAAAAATTATTCAATAGATTTGTTTATCACTAAAAATTAAAAACAATGAAAAAATTATTTTCGAATGCTGTTCTTTTCGTGATCCCAGCCTTAATTGCCACATCGGTTGTTCAAGCCCAAGACAACACGGCTAAAAAAGAGCCAGGAATCAATGTAAACTTCATGGATACTAAGGTAAAACCAACAGACGATTTCTTTAGATACGTTAATGGAACCTGGTTAGACAATACTCAAATTCCAAACGATAAAACACGTTGGGGAAGTTTTGATGAATTGCGTCAAAAAACAGATACAGATGCTTTAGTTATTTTAAATGAAGCGACTAAGAATCCTATTTATAAATCGAATACAGATCAAGGTAAAGCAATTAACTTGTACAAATCCATAATGGATACTGTTGCTAGAAACAAACAAGGAATTGCACCGCTTAAACCCTATTTAGCAAAAATCAATACAGTAAAAAACACGGCCGATTTACAGGCATTGTTAATTCAAATGGCACCTCAAGGAGGTTTAGGTTTTTTTGGAGTAGGTGTTGGAGTTGATGCTAAAAACAGTAATAGAAATGTGATTAATGTAGGTCCTGGAAGTGTTGGATTACCTGACAGAGATTATTATGTTTCTGAAGATGCTGATTCTAAAGAGAAACGTGCCAAATACCTGCTTCACCTAACTAAAATGTTACAATTAATTGGTGAAAAACCTGCTGAAGCTCAAGCAAATGCAGATAGAATTCTAGCCATAGAAACAGCGATGTCGAAACCACGATTCGATAGAGTGGAACGCAGAGACAGAAGAAAATCATACAATCCAATGACGGTAAGCGATTTGCAAAAATTGACGCCATCAATTAACTGGGATGTTTATTTAACTCAAATTGGTTTGCCAAAAACAGATTCATTAATTGTTGCGCAACCAAAATACTTAGTGGCTTTAGAAACTATTTTACAAGAAAACAAAGTAGATGATTGGAAGGCCTATATGCGTTGGACGCTTTTGAACAAATCAGCGAGTCAATTATCTACCCAAGTAGAAACTGCAAACTGGGAGTTTTATGGTAAAACCTTAACGGGAGCTGTTAAACAAAGACCACTTCAAGAACGCGCACTTCAAGTTATTAACGGGGCTACGGGAGAAGCTTTGGGTAAATTATATGTTGAGAAAAAATTCCCTGCTGAAGCAAAAGTAAAAGCAGAAAAAATGATCAAAAATGTATTCTTAGCTTTTGAAAACAGAATTAATAATTTGGCTTGGATGTCGCAAGAGACAAAGAAAAGTGCGATCGCTAAATTGAACAAATCAAGAGTTAAAATTGGATATCCTGACAAATGGAAAGATTATTCAGCATTAACTATTCAGTCTCCTGCAGAAGGAGGAAGCTATTTTGAGAACGTAAAAAATATTTCAAAATGGTCTTATAATGAAAATATTGCTGAGCTAAAAAAACCAGTTGACAAAGAAAAGTGGGGAATGTCACCACAAACGGTAAATGCGTATTACAATCCTTCGTACAACGAAATTGTATTCCCTGCAGCAATTTTGCAACCGCCATTTTATAATTATCAAGCGGATGAAGCTGTAAATTATGGTGGAATTGGAGCAGTAATTGGTCATGAAATTTCCCATGGATTTGACGATTCAGGTTCAAGATACAATGCTGATGGTAATTTAGTAGATTGGTGGACTGCAGAAGATTTAAAACAATTTACAGCATTAACAGGTGCTTTAGCAGCACAATACAGTCAGTTACAGCCACTGCCAGGAACTTTTGTTGATGGTAAATTTACTTTAGGAGAAAACATTGGAGATTTAGGCGGTGTGAATGCGGCGTATGATGGATTGCAATTGTATTTGAAAGAAAACGGAAATCCAGGTTTAATTGATGGATACACTCCAGAACAACGTTTCTTTATTTCTTGGTCAACTATTTGGCGTTCAAAAATGAGAGACGAGGCATTAAAAAGTCAAGTAAAAACCGACCCACATTCACCAGGAATGTATCGTGCTTATGTACCATTACAAAATGTAGATACGTTTTATGAAGCGTTCAACATCCAGCCTACTGACGGAATGTATGTTGCTCCCGAAAAGCGCGTTAAAATTTGGTAATATAAATTATAGAACACAAAAAAACCGATTAGTAATAATCGGTTTTTTTGTTTTTATTCGATAGGAATACATAAGTCCACAATACATTTTTTCTCTGGATGTTCATTGAAATCATTATGCATAATTTCATAAGGATTTTGCTCTGCTTTTGCATATCCATTTTCTTTCATCCAAATAAAAAGGGATTGCCAAGACTTACCAAACTCATGAGGTGGTATTTCAAAATGACCAACGATACATTTACCTTTTGGGATAGATACCAAACCTATTTCCCCATTAGTTTGAACAGGTTCTTGCAGTAAAATACAAGCACTCATTCTTACTTTAGCTGGATCAGTTATTTTAAAGCTGTCATGATAAATCCGACCCATTTTTAAATCATTACCTACAAGACCTTTAGGAATTGCCCATTGGAGTAATTTTCCATAAGCTGCATCCAATCCTTCCACTCCAATATGAGTGACAAATGCCCAATCTGTTTTTGGCATTTCTTTAATTTCAATAGTAGCATTCATTTGTACCCATTCTTTTAGGTTAGTAAGATTACAAATGTATTCTTCAGCTCCGGTTTTTTCTTTTCCTTTCTTGCTATTTATTTGACTAATCTTGCGAAATGAATTACTATTGGATTTTCTAAAATCGCTCGGACTTTGACCATAGTATTTTTTAAAAGCTCTTGTAAATGCCGAATTACTACTAAATCCAAAAAGGAGAACAAGTTCGGAGATACTTATTTCTTTTTTATGCATAAGTATTGATGCTGTTTTTTCAATTCTTTTGCGAGTAACATAACCATTTAAGGTTTCATTTGTAATTGACTTAAATAGGCGATGAAAGTGAAAAGGAGAATAAAAGGCTAGTTTAGCAATAGTTTCTAAAGATAAATCAGCACTCAAATTGGTGTCAATATAGGCCAATATTGAATTGATTCTTTTAATGTACTCCTCATTCATAATTTTGAATAAATTGAAGTTGATTTAACTTTTTCTCATGGATTTATTTACCAAGTACAATCCAATTAATGTGATGCTGCCGCCAATTATTATTGGAATAGTGAGCGGTTCGTTAAAAATAACTGTTCCCAACAACACCGCAACGATTGGATTTACATAAGCATAAATACTGCTAATTTCTGAAGGTAAACGCTGTAAGGCATAAATAAATGCAATAAAAGTAAATACGGAGCCAAACAAAACCAAATAAGCAATTGACCACCATGATATAGCTGGAATTTCAGACAAACTTACTGAGGTTCCTGTTGCGCCTGTAAAGGCAAAAAGTAAAATACTCGAAATAAACATTTGCAATCCCAATCCAAAATACGGATTAAAACTGGCCGCTTTTTTCTTAGTGTACAAAGTTCCAAAAGCCCAAGTCAACGTAGCGACAATAGAGAGGAATATTCCAAAACGGAAATCAGCAATAAAGAAATCGCTTAAATGATCGTAAAAGACCACACAAATTCCTGAAAAACCAATTATTAATCCCAAAATAGCCACTTTAGCCAATCGTTCGCCTCTAAAAAAACTAATAATGACAACCCATAACGGCACTAATGCACCAATAATTGCGCCTAAACCACTACTAATGTATTTCACACCCCAAGTGCTGAGTCCGTTACTTAATACAAAATTAAGTACGCTCAAAATCAGAATGAATTTCCATTGTTTGCCTTTCGGCCAAGGAGTCTTCTTCCATAAAAA
>JAGNSF010000082.1:0-4815 GCA_017988155.1 Flavobacterium sp.
TGCGCAAATTTCGCAAAGTTTGCGGCATTTTCACAAGCTTTCGGTTCTTTTTTTAAATAATTGAAAATAGTAGAAAGATATTTTACTTGTCGATCAATAATTATATTGATTTAATGCTACAAAAAAAGGCCTAATTGCTTAGACCTTTTTGATAGTAGTGCGAATGAACTATTTTGCTATATAACTATTGTTTTCTGGTTTTACATCTGCCATTAAACCACTTGGGTCAAGGGAGATTTTTTTGATGCTAGATTTCGGTTTGGCAATGTTCAATTCATAAGTAGGGTAGGCCCAAGCCCAGTCGTTTAACACCGTTCTTTTAATAGCAGGAGTCGGGTTCTCTTTTTCAAAACTCATCATTCGCAACGGAATGTAAAAGCTTTCTGAAGTTCCGTCAGCATATTCAACTAACACGTCCATTGGCATTGGCATTCTTCCAATTCGCTCTAAAGTAACCGTAGTTGCATCAGCATTGTCTTTTACGTCTTTAATGGCGTAATCGATCGTATTGGTTGTTGCTGACCAATCCATCAAATACCAATCTAAATTAGCGCCTGTAACACGTTCAGCTGAACGTTTCACATCGTTAGGTGTAGGGTGTTTGAATTTGAAATCAGCATAGTATTTTTTCAAAGTTTTTAGCAAATTTTCTTTCCCAATCAAATACATCAATTGTGTTAAGAACAATTCGCCTTTGCTGTACGAAGTGATGCTGTAAACACGGTTTTCGTCAAAACGATCGGCGTGGGTGCTTTGAGGTAATTCTTTTCCGGAATTGGCCATCCAAAAATACCCTTTGTAAGCTCCTGTAAACGGATTTTCCACTTTAGTTTCTGCAATTTCATTCAATCCATAATCTTCTAAAAAAGAAGTAAATCCTTCATCCATCCAACCGTGTTTTGATTCGTTTGAAGCCAAAACATGTTGGAACCAAGAATGTGCCATTTCATGGGCTGTAACGCCAAGTAAACCATCCCAATCTCCTTGTCCTAAAATCAATGTACACATGGCATATTCCATTCCGCCATCACCTCCTTGAATTACTGAATATTGATTGTACGGATAATTCCCAACGGTTTTGTTGTACACCTCCATCAACTGAACTGTTTTTGGCTGAAGATTTTTCCAGTTTTGAATGTACTTTGGATTGTTTTTGTATAAGAAGTGAATGTCTACATTATTAGGTCCTTTTGCCACATCGTGAATGTATTCTTTGTCAGCTGCCCAAGTAAAATCGTGTACCATTGGTGCAACAAAATGCCAAGTAAGTGTTTTGTTTTTCTTTGGATGAACCACCGTAATTCCGCCATCTTGGTAACCGTGACCAATTTCGTTTTTGTTTTGCAAATAGCCCGAACCTCCTAAAATATAGTTGGAATCAATGCTTATTTTTACATCGAAATTCCCCCAAACACCGTGAAATTCTCTCGCGATATAAGGATCAGCGTGCCAACCTTCAAAGTCAAATTCAGCCAATTTTGGGTACCATTGCGCCATGGATAATTCAACGCCTTCGGCATTATTTCTTCCAGAACGACGAATTTGAACCGGAACTTGCCCGTCAAAATCAAGGCTGAAAGTAGTTTTTGAATTTGGTAAAATGGGCTTTGCCAAAGTCACTTCTAATATCGTCCCAACTTCTTTTGCTAAAGCAGTTTGCCCATCTTGTTTGAAATTAGTAACGTGTAAAAACCCAATTTCATTTGGTTTCAACGTTTTGATTCGGCTTTCTTTTACTTCTGTTTCGCCCACTTTAATTTTGTGAACCATTCTTCCGTCTGGATCTTTAATACTTTGGATACGCGCATCCATTTCGCTTCCCGGCTGAAAAGCATTATTAAATAAATGATAATACACTTTTCGTAAAGTGTCTGGCGAATTATTGGTATACACCAATTCTTGTTTTCCTTTGTACTG
Organism: Flavobacterium sp.; assembly: GCA_017988155.1. Lineage (GTDB taxonomy): Bacteria > Bacteroidota > Bacteroidia > Flavobacteriales > Flavobacteriaceae > Flavobacterium. The sequence goes on from JAGNSF010000082.1 coordinate 1,918, forward strand.
ATAAGATTTCACATCCATTTTCACGTCCATTTTATAATCAACGTGTTGTTGCCAATAGGAAGTGTTTTGAGCTATTCCAGCTAATCCAAAAGAAAAAGCAGCGATTAAAAAGAGGTTCTTCATACTATAAAATAAAAAAGGAAGGGCTTCTGCCCTTCCGTGTTAGTGTTTTTTCTGAATTATTTTTTTGACATTTTTTCAGCCATTTGTAACGCATTGTATGCATTTACAATCTTTCCTGTTTTAGAAAGCGCAGAAAAAGGACGCGTATCAGCAGCTTTTCCTCCAACAATCACATTGTTTTCTAACGCCACACCTGAATCCATTAAAATGTGTTTCACTTGCTTAGCAGTTAATTTAGGATAGTAAGAGCGAATTAAAGCAGCTACACCAGCAACATTTGGCGATGCCATTGAAGTTCCTTGTAAAAAGCTATAGGTATTGTTTGGAGTAGTAGCATAAATTTTAACTCCTGGAGCAAAAACATCCACATTGATTTTACCAATATTAGAAAAACGAGCAACCACTTTCTCTCCGTTTTCAAAATTCAAAGCGCCAACAGTAATAAAATTATCAGCAAATTCAGTTAGCTTATCGTCTGAATCGTTAGGATAATTATCATTATAATCGATGTCTTTTGCATCATTCCCAGCAGCGTGAACGATTAGAACGTCTTTTTTCTCTGCATATTTGATAGCATCGTAAACCCATTGTTTTTGAGGAGAAAATGCTTTTCCGAAACTTCCATTAATTACTTTGGCTCCATTATCTACCGCATAACGAATTCCCAACGCAATATCTTTGTCATATTCGTCTCCGTCTGGAACGGCACGAACAGTTAAGATTTGAACGTTATTTGCAATTCCGTCCCCACCCATGTTGTTGTTACGTGCTTGAGCAACAATTCCTGCAACGTGAGTTCCGTGACGCGCTTCTTCTTTGTCTGGTCCGATAACATTGTTGTTACCGTATTTTGTATTTGTAATGTCGTTTGGGTTATCACCAACTACTTTTCGGTAATCTGTTTTAAGATTGTCGCCATTTAATAAAGCAAGATGTCCATCCAATTGTTTTTGCACAGCATCTTTTAATTCTGTCATTGACATTCCGTATGAAAGAATACGTTGCATATCTGATTTGCTTTTCAAAATAGCCGCATCTTCTGATGTTATAGCATTAACTTCTTCAACAGTATAAGTGGTTTTTCCTAAAACCTTACTAATTGTAACCTGACTTTCAGCAAGGGTGACTAACATTTGTTCTAAACGTGTTTTACCTTGAGCCGCTTCGGCTACTTTTTTATCATTCATGGCTTTGGCAGCCAAATAGGTTTTTTCGTCAACCAATGATTTGTCTTTGATGATACGTTCGTATTCGACATTTTCTTTAGTAATGTCTCCTAAAAAATTCCATCCGTGAATATCGTCGATGTATCCGTTTTTGTCATCGTCAATTCCGTTGCCAGGAATCTCTTTTTTATTGGTCCAAACCACTGATTTTAAATCATCATGCTCAATATCTACACCTGAATCGACAATTCCCACAATCACAGAAACGCCTTTTTTGTCTTTTAATAATTCGGCATACGCTTTATCAACGCTCATTCCTGGAATAGTGTCTTTGGCTAAATCCAAATGACTCCAACGGTTCAATTCTGTTTCTGTTAGTTTCGCTTTTTTAGTAAGCGTTTGTGCGTTTGCCGAAAGCGACAAACCAGCCATCACAACAAGTGATAAAAGAGATAAGTTTATTTTTTTCATGGGTTGATTATTAATGATTATTCAAAAATACTTTTATTTATGTAAATTAATCGCAACGCTTAACTTTATTTTAATATTTCATCTGCAGAATACACATCTTTCAGCCGAACACCTCTTTCTGTTTTTTCCACTGTGATGATTTCATTGTGCGCATCGTGTTCCAAGAATAAATAGTAATTATTTTCTGCGGCAGCGTTCATGAATTTTGTTTTTTCAGGCATGGTTAAAAGCGGTCGCGTGTCGTAACCCATTACATAAGGAACAGGAATGTGTCCGGCTGTTGCCAATAAATCGGCACAAAACACAATCGTTTTATCTTGGTATTGAATGTGCGGAATCATTTGCTTTTCGGTGTGACCATCTACAAATAAAATTCCAAAACCCAATTCTGATTTCACTAAAAAATCATCTTCAGGTCTTTGAATAAAACGAAGTTGTCCGCTTTCTTGCATGGGTATAATGTTCTCTTTCAAGAACGAGGCTTTTTCTCTCACATTGGGTTCTGTTGCCCATTGCCAATGGTTTTCGTTACTCCAAAAAGCAGCGTTTTTAAATGCGGGTTCGTAGCTGGTTTTGTCTTTGTTCCATTGAATACTTCCTCCGCAATGATCAAAATGCAAATGCGTCATAAACACATCGGTAATATCATCGCGATGAAAGCCATATTTTGCTAAGGATTTATCCAAAGAATGGCTTCCCCAAAGGGAGTAATAACCAAAAAATTTCTCAGATTGTTTATGTCCCATTCCAGTATCGATTAAAATCAACCGATTCCCATCTTCAATCAATAGACAACGAGCAGCAATATCAATTAAATTATTGTCGTCTGCAGGATTGGTTTTATTCCAAATGGTTTTTGGCACCACGCCAAACATAGCGCCACCATCGAGTTTAAAATTTCCGGTTTCAATAGGGTATAATTTCATCGTGTTTGGTTTAAAATAATTGCAAATTACTAAATAGTTTCTTTTAAATTCTTGAAATCAATTTTATCTATAGCAACATTAGTTATAAAAATCTTAATTTTTATTTCAAATCTTTTAAAAGATAGTATCTTTGCCTTTTATTTAGAAAAAATAAAAATAACAACATTCAGCACATGATAAAAGTTTCAGATACTGCCAGCAAAAAGATCATC
>JAGNSF010000082.1:4915-7449 GCA_017988155.1 Flavobacterium sp.
TTTCCGATTGGGTTAAATGAAGATATTGTTCGCGCCATTTCTAAGAAAAAAGAGGAGCCACAATGGATGACCGATTGGAGGATTGAAGCGTTTCGTGCTTGGGAACAAATGGTAGAACCAGAATGGGCCAATGTTCACTATGAAAAACCCGATTTTCAAGCCATTTCGTATTATTCGGCACCAAAAAAAGCAGATCCTAACAAAACGCTAGACGATGTAGATCCTGAACTTTTAGAGATGTACAAAAAGCTAGGTATTTCTGTTGATGAGCAAAAAATGATGAACAATGTGGCAATGGATATTGTGGTAGATTCTGTTTCAGTAGCCACGACTTTCAAGAAAACATTGGCCGAAAAAGGCATCATTTTCATGAGTATTTCGGAAGCTATTCGGGAATATCCTGAATTAGTTCAAAAATATTTAGGAACTGTTGTTCCACAAAAAGATAATTTTTATGCCGCTTTGAATTCAGCGGTATTCTCAGATGGTTCGTTTTGTTACATACCAAAAGGAGTCAAATGTCCAATGGAATTATCGACTTATTTCCGAATTAATCAAGCAGGAACAGGTCAATTTGAAAGAACACTTTTAATTGCTGATGAAGGCAGTTATGTTTCCTATTTGGAAGGTTGTACTGCGCCAAGCCGTGACGAAAACCAATTGCACGCTGCCGTAGTGGAATTAATCGCCATGGAAGAGGCTGAAATTAAATATTCTACAGTTCAAAACTGGTACCCTGGAAACAAAGAAGGAAAAGGCGGTGTTTATAATTTTGTAACCAAAAGAGGTTTGTGCGAGAAAAACGCTAAAATTTCTTGGACACAAGTAGAAACCGGTTCAGCTGTAACTTGGAAATATCCTTCAGTAGTGTTGAAAGGCGACAACTCAGTAGGCGAGTTTTATTCGATTGCTGTTACCAATAATTTCCAACAAGCGGATACAGGAACAAAAATGATCCATTTGGGTAAAAATACCAAATCGACTATTATTTCGAAAGGAATTTCGGCCGGAAAATCACAAAACAGTTACCGAGGATTAGTACAAATTAGCCCTCGAGCAGATAACGCTCGTAACTTTTCTCAATGCGATTCGTTGTTGATGGGAAACAGTTGTGGCGCACATACTTTCCCGTATATCGAAAGTAAAAATCCATCTGCTAAAATAGAACACGAAGCCACAACGAGTAAAATTGGCGAAGACCAAGTGTTTTATTGTAATCAGCGTGGTATTCCAACCGAGAAAGCTATTGCATTAATCGTAAACGGATTTAGCAAAGATGTCTTGAACAAGTTGCCAATGGAATTTGCTGTTGAAGCACAAAAATTACTAGAAATTTCGCTTGAAGGAAGCGTCGGCTAATTTGAAAATGGGCTAATTTGAAAATTTGAAAATGGAAGTTAAAGAAAACGTAATTATTAAACTAACTTTTCAGTTTGCATTAGATATAATAAAATATTCTGAAGGGCTACAGGAAGGTAAAAAGTTTGTAATTGCAAATCAACTTCTAAAATCAGGCACCTCGATTGGAGCCAATATTAGAGAAGCTCAAAATGCAGAAAGTAAAGCTGATTTTATACATAAATTTAAAATTGCAGCGAAAGAAATAGAAGAAACAATTTACTGGTTAGAACTCTGTAAATTTTCAAATAATTATCCTAATGTGGACGATTTAATAGAACAAGTTAATAATATATCAAGAATAGTAAATAAAATAATAATTACGTCTAAACAAAAGTAATTTAGGAATTTTCAAATTTCCAAATTAACTAATTTCCAAATTAATTATGTTACAAATAAAGAACTTACACGCTTCAATTGGCGATAAAGAAATACTAAAAGGAATCAATCTTGAAGTAAAAGCAGGAGAAGTACACGCGATTATGGGACCAAACGGTGCCGGAAAATCGACGCTATCTTCTATCATTGCTGGAAACGAAAATTATGAAGTTACAGATGGAGAAATCTTTTTGGACGGCGAAGACTTAGCCGACTTAGCTCCCGAAGAAAGAGCGCACAAAGGGGTATTCTTGTCGTTTCAATATCCAGTAGAAATTCCGGGTGTTTCGGTGACTAATTTTATCAAAACGGCTATTAACGAAAAGCGTAAAGCCAACGGTCAAGAGGAGATGCCGGCTAACGAAATGCTGAAATTGATCCGTGAAAAATCGGAATTATTAGAAATGGACAGAAAGTTCTTGTCACGTTCTTTAAACGAAGGTTTTTCTGGAGGAGAAAAGAAACGAAATGAGATTTTTCAAATGGCAATGTTAGAACCTAAAATTGCAATTTTGGACGAGACGGACTCTGGTTTGGATATCGATGCATTACGAATTGTTGCCAACGGTGTAAATAAATTGAAAAACGAAAAAAACGCGGTTTTAGTAATTACGCACTACCAACGTTTGTTAGACTATATTGTTCCTGATTTTGTTCATGTATTAATGGACGGAAAAATCGTAAAATCTGGCACTGCGGCTTTAGCTTTGGAACTAGAAGAAAAAGGATACGACTGGATTAAGGAAGAGTTGGTTTAA
>JAGNSF010000083.1 GCA_017988155.1 Flavobacterium sp.
GATCTTGAAATAGACAATGAAATTAAGCGTTGTGAAAAGGCTATTGAGATAACTTTAAAAGCTAAAGAGAATTTAAAAAATGTAGTTATTAAAAGTCAATTCAAAAGTCAAGATGAAGAAATATATTCTTCTCTGTAAATTCATTCTTAATTTAAAATATAAAACCTTGCTTTAATTTTAAAAGCAAGGTTTCTCTTTTATTTTATCAAATTAAGTCTAATACTAGAGATTATGGATGGAATAATTGGTCGAATATCTACACCATATTTTATTTTGGGTTGATAAATATTCCCATTAATACAACTTGAAACCAGTAGTTTTGAATTGTAACTTATTGTTATCTTAAACAAATCGCTTTTGGATTCTTTATGAAAAAGAGTTTTATGATTGCAGGTATCATAATTTTTCCAAAGTAGCTCAATTGATTGAGATTTTAATAAATCTTTTATCAAATTAGTTGGCTCCATAATAATCTGAATTACTTGGTGAAAGTCAATTTCATTATTTTTAAACTTGTGATCATTAAAAAATCTTTGACATATTATTTTGTCATTGATAAATAATGAAAAATCAAACTGATAATCATTTTTTATTTTCATAGTAAATTGTTTTAGTTATTATTTAATTTTATAAATCAATTAAAAATAGCAGAAACATTACTCCAAATTATTATGCTAAAAAACACTCATTATGAAAACACAAGTTTCTATCAAACAAATAATTATTGACTTTATTTATATTGGTAATCAATTAAAGGAGTTTTTTAAAGACAGAAAAGAATGTCTTCCAATTATTGAATTTTTAAACACTGAAAAATATCTTGATGAAGATTTAAATATTCCATTCCCAAAAATGAAGGATATTGAAGCAGCTACAGGATTAAAGTCCTATGTATTAAGAAAAATTTTATTACAAATGCATTCTGAAATTTTTACTTATGATCGTAAATTAAATTTAAGCTTTAAAGATGTTATTTATCATTTTCACATAAGCTACTTTGATTATAGATGCCAATTTACAGTTAATCATTTAACCCATTTACCAAGAATTGGAGATAGAATGAGTTTACCGTTTGTTAGTGCTTCAATCCCCATAAATTATTTTTATGTAGATGATATACAGCACGAATTCGAAAACAATACTCAAATAATTAGTATAATTTTAAAAGTTGGTAGTCACAGTGAATATTTCAGATATATGAAAGACAGAGCTTTACAATTAGGTGAGATTAGCTTTAGAGAAAGTTATGAATTAAATGAAGATAAAATTAAAGAAATAATATATTCAAAATCTCATTATAGATAACTATATGTTTATATCTTCAATCAATAATTGGACTGATTATAGTTAAAACTACAAGAGTATATTGAAAAACTCAATTAAAAAGACATCTAAATAGTAATAAATGCGGTGATTTCAAATTTTTATTACCGCAAAATTGCGGTAATAAATTTAAGTAATCACTGAAATATTTTATTATGCGGTGAAAAAACACTAATTTTACCGCAAATAAGCGGTGATTATGTACATATACGAACAAAAAGACTGGCCTCAATTTACATGGGATGCTGAACTAATAACTAAAATATTAGGTTCAGTTAGACATCGTCAAGGACAAATATTAGGTCAGATGCAAGCTCTCGGCTTTCGGATACAGGAAGAAACGATGCTTAAAGCACTGACTATGGATGTCATAAAATCTAGTGAGATCGAAGGTGAATTATTAAACCCTGAACAAGTTCGTTCTTCAATTGCGAGACGTTTAGGAATTGAAATTGCAGGAGCTTTACCAGCTGAACGTGATGTAGATGGTATCGTTGAGATGATGTTAGACGCTACACAACGTTATGATACTCCTTTAACTGACGAACGATTATTTGATTGGCATGCCGCATTGTTCCCCACTGGGCGTAGCGGAATGTATAAAATAAAAACTGCTGCTTGGCGTGATGATGTAATGCAAGTTACATCAGGTGCAATGGGTAAAGAAACGGTGCATTTTGAAGCACCCTCTGCATCTAAAGTGTCAAGTGAAATGAATACTTTTTTAGATTGGATTGAAAAATATACAGATCTTGATGATGTTTTAAAAGCAGGTCTAGCGCACTTATGGTTTGTTACCATACACCCTTTTGATGATGGTAATGGACGTATTGCAAGAGCAATCACTGATATGCTATTAGCTAGAGCAGATAAAAGTTCACAACGGTTTTATTCCATGTCAGCACAGATACAAGCAGAACGAAGTAAATATTATAACATACTAGAAACTACTCAAAAAGGAAACCTTGATATTACAACATGGTTAATATGGTTTTTAGATTGTTTGATGCGATCCATGGAACAAACAGATGAAACTATCAAAAAAACCATGGCTCGTGCCCAATTTTGGGAAACAAATAAAGATACTTTATTTAATGCTCGCCAACAGAAAATACTACAATTGCTTTTGGATGATTTCTTTGGAGTACTAAATGTTTCTAAATATGGAAAAATAGTCAAGACATCTACCGATACCGCTCTAAGGGATTTGCAGGACTTGGTAAAAAAAGAAGTTTTAGAACAACAAGGAAGTGGAAGGAGCACTTCCTATAAATTGAAATAGAACAAATGTCATATCCTTGGAAAATTAATCATTTACTCATTTATCCATGTATAAATTTTTAAAAAGAATTTATATGCTAGTTCAAATTAATACTATATTTGTTCTATTAGTAATATGAAAGTTTCTAACTAGTGGTACCCTAGTTGGTACCCTTGTAAAATGTAGCTCTGTAAAGTACTGGAAATATTGGCTTGATGCGATTTAAAGAGGATCCTCTTTCTCCGCAACAAAAAACCGATTAGTTTCCTAATCGGTTTTTTTTATAATCAATACATCAAATGCCGTTTGGCATTATTCCTCCAGCCGGCTTGATTTTGATACGAAACAAAAAATATCTTTAGATCCGCTTGATTTTCATAATCTACAAAATAAACCTTCTTTTCAGCTTGATTCTGATAGTCCGTAAAAAACCATTTGCCATCATTGTCTCCCGCTTGATTGGGATACTTTACTTTGTACACTTTTAAATCGGCTTGATTTTCATACTTCGCAACAAATACCTTAACATCAGCCTGATTTTGATAGTTGACCGAATATACTTTTTGAGCAGTCGCCGTATAACAAAAAGATAAGGTGAAAATAGCAACACAACATAAGAATTTCATAATCCAATACTTTATAATTGAAATTAAAAGTACTTAAAAATAGCTTTCGAAATCCGTTTCGCATATTTTTTGCCACTCCATAAAAAAGCAATAAATTAGCGCCATCAAAAAATTACTACAATCACCATGAAAAATACTGCTTTAACACACGTTCACGAAAGTTTGGGAGCTAAAATGCTTCCGTTTGCCGGATACAATATGCCTATTCTTTACGAAGGGGTTAATGCTGAACACGAAATTGTTCGCACTGGCGTAGGCGTATTTGACGTGTCGCATATGGGCGAATTTTTATTGTCGGGTCCAAATGCGTTGGCTTTGATTCAGAAAGTAACTTCGAATGATGCCGCTACCTTAACTATCGGTAAAGCGCAATATTCTTGTCTACCTAATACTGAAGGCGGAATTGTAGATGATTTATTGGTGTACAAAATGAAAGAAGACGAGTATTTATTGGTTGTAAATGCTTCTAATATTGAGAAAGATTGGAACTGGATCAGTTCACACAATGATTTAGGCGTAACAATGCAAAACCTTTCCGATGACTATTCGTTATTGGCTATTCAAGGACCTAAAGCGGTGGAAGCTATGCAAAGTTTGTCTTCATTGGATTTATCTCAAATTGAATACTACCATTTTCAAATTGGTGATTTTGCCGGAATCAATGAGGTGATTATTTCAGCTACAGGATATACCGGTGCGGGAGGATTTGAAATTTATTGTAAAAATGCCGATGTAGAACAGATTTGGAATGCTGTTTTTGAAGCTGGGAAGGCATTTAACATCCAACCAATTGGTTTGGCTGCTCGAGATACTTTACGTTTAGAAATGGGTTTCTGTTTGTACGGAAACGACATCAACGATACTACTTCGCCATTAGAAGCGGGATTGGGTTGGATTACCAAATTCAATAAAGAATTCACCAATTCAGCTAATTTAAAAGCGCAAAAAGAAGCGGGAGTTTCTAAAAAATTAGTAGGATTTGAAATGCAAGAGCGTGCCGTGCCAAGACACGATTACGAAATTGTAGATGCTGCTGGAAATGTAATCGGGATTGTAACCTCGGGAACCATGTCACCCTCTATGAATAAAGGAATTGGCTTAGGTTATGTAAGTGCTGAATTTAGTGGCGTGGATAGCGATATCTTCATCCGAATTCGTAAAAATGATGTGCCTGCCAAAGTGGTAAAACTGCCATTTTATAAAAAATAACAAGGATTGTAAAAACTGCAAAATAATATTATTTTTGCAGCGTCAAAAAAAATAACAGCAATGGGAAGAGCGTTTGAGTTTAGAAAAGGAAGAAAAATGAAACGTTGGTCAGCAATGGCCAAAGCCTTTACTAGAATTGGTAAAGACATCGTAATGGCAGTAAAAGAAGGAGGACCAAATCCGGATGCCAATTCACGATTAAGAGCGGTAATACAAAATGCGAAGGCTGCCAACATGCCTAAGGAAAATGTAGAACGCGCTATTAAGAAAGCAACTGATAAAGATACGGCAAACTACAAAGAGGTTTTGTTTGAAGGCTATGCACCTCACGGAATTGCACTTTTGATTGAAACGGCTACCGATAATAATAATAGAACTGTGGCTAATGTTCGTTCTTACTTCAACAAATGCAACGGAACTATGGGAACTCAAGGTTCAGTTGAATTTATGTTTGACCATACCTGTAACTTCCGCGTTCCAAAAGAAGGATTGGATCCTGAAGAATTGGAATTAGAATTTATTGATTTTGGTGCCGAAGAAGTTTTTGAAGACGAAGACGGTATTTTAATCTATGCGCCTTTTGGAAGTTTTGGAACTATCCAAAAAGAATTAGAAAACAGAGGTTTAGAAATTTTATCTTCCGGATTTGAAAGAATTCCACAAATCACTAAAAAGCTTACTGAAGATCAAGTAGCTGATGTAGAAAAATTGATTGAAAAATTAGAAGAAGATGATGACGTAATGAACGTATATCATACTATGGAAGAATAACTTTTCTTTTATGGGTTATGCCCCAATTAATTCAAATACAAACTCTCGAGCAATCGAGAGTTTTTTTATTGCTACAATTTGACACAAAAAAACTCCAGAATTTCTGGAGTTTTTATATTTATTTAAAATATTTATTTGATAAATTCAATTCGTTGTGCTTCTTCTTGATTAACACTATCAAAAAATCCTTGTTCATTCATCCAGTCGTCACTAAATACTTTACTCATATAACGGGATCCATGATCTGGAAATATCGCAATTACATTACTTTCTGGAGTAAACTCGCCTTCGTCAGCATATTGTTTAATCGCTTGTAGAACAGCTCCCGAAGTATATCCTACAAATAAGCCTTCTGTTTTGGCTAATTCACGAGTAGCATGAGCACTTTCTTCGTCAGTTACTTTCATGAATTTGTCAATTACATCAAAATCAGTAACCGATGGAATTAAGTTTTTACCCAAACCTTCAATTCGGTACGGATAGATTTCTTCTTTATCAAATTCTCTTGTTTCGTGGTATTTTTTTAATACTGAACCAAAAGCATCCACACCTAAAATCTTAATGTTAGGATTTTGCTCTTTCAAATACTTGGCTGTTCCAGAGATAGTTCCTCCAGTTCCGCTACAAGCAACAAGGTGGGTGATTTTTCCGTTAGTTTGTTTCCAAATCTCAGGTCCTGTGCTCAAATAGTGAGCATCAAAATTCAATTGATTGAAATATTGGTTGATGTATATCGAACCTTTAGTTTCTTCGTGCAAACGTTTGGCAACACTATAATAGGAACGTTCATCATCTGCAGAAACGTGTGCAGGACAAACATATACTTTAGCGCCCATCGCACGAAGCATATCAATTTTATCTTTAGATGATTTTGAACTTACCGCTAGAATACAGTTGTACCCTTTAATAATACTCACCATAGCCAAACTAAAACCGGTATTGCCAGAAGTAGTTTCTACAATTGTATCACCAGGAGAAAGAATACCTTGCTTCTCAGCTTGTTCAATAATATAAAGTGCTATTCTGTCTTTGGAAGAGTGTCCCGGGTTAAATGCTTCTACTTTGGCATAGAAATTCCCTTCTATCCCTTCAGTAACTTTTGCAAGTTTGATTAAAGGTGTATTACCTATCAAATCTAAAACGGAATTATGAGCATTTATTTCTTCTTTCATAAAAAAAATAGTTTATTTAAGTCTGTTTGTGGGTGGACCTAAATAGGATACAAATTTAAGAATAATTATCTAATTATTTTTTAATTTCTTCTAAATCCAATAAAAAAGCAAACTCTTTGGCCAATTCTTTAAGAGCTTCAAATCGACCCGAAGCCCCGCCATGTCCTGCATCCATATTGGTATGAAGGTATAAATTAGTATTTCCTTTTTTATGAGTACGTAATTTAGCCACCCATTTAGCTGGTTCCCAATACTGTACCTGAGAATCGTGTAAACCAGTAGAAACAAATAGATTAGGATAAACTTGTTCTTTCACATTGTCGTAAGGGGAATAGGATACCATATAATCGTAATATTCTTTCTTATTTGGATTGCCCCATTCGTCATATTCTCCTGTTGTCAGCGGAATACTATCGTCTAACATGGTTGTAATCACATCTACAAATGGAACCTGCGCAATGACACCATGATATAATTCGGGCGCCATATTAACCACTGCTCCCATCAACAATCCGCCTGCCGAACCCCCTTCAGCATACAAATGTGCTGGTGACGTATATTTTTCCTGTATCAAAAATTGAGAACAATCGATGAAATCAGTAAATGTATTTTTCTTTTTCAATAATTTTCCGTCTTCATACCATTGTCTTCCTAAATCTTCGCCTCCCCGAATGTGTGCAATAGCATAAATAAAACCACGATCTAATAATGACAAACGAGTAGTTGAAAAGTAGGGCTCCATAGTTACACCATAAGATCCATAAGCATACTGTAATAAAGGATTGCTTCCGTCTTTTTTCAAATCCTTGCGATACACTAATGAAATAGGTACTTTAACTCCGTCTTTGGCGGTAGCCCAAACACGTTCTTCTACATAATTATTTTTATCAAATTGCCCGCCCAAAACGGCTTGCTCTTTCTTGATTTCTTTCACCTTCGTCTTCATATTGAAATCAATCACCGAAGATGGTGTTGCCATTGACTGGTAACTGTAACGTAAAATATCCGTGTCAAAATCAACATTAGTTG
>JAGNSF010000084.1 GCA_017988155.1 Flavobacterium sp.
TATTAAAATCCAATCCTTTGGCTAACATTTGGGTACCAACCAAAATCTGAATTTCTTGATTCTTAAAACTATCGATAATTTTTTCAAAACCAAACTTTCCACGAGTGGTATCTTGATCCATTCGCCCTGTTTTGGCATTGGGGAAAATAGATAGTAATTCTTGTTCAATTTGTTCTGTACCAAAACCTTTTGTAGCCAAATCAATACTCGAACAACTATGACATTGCGTAGGTTTTGCCATAGCATAACCACAATAATGACAACGCAACTGGTTTTTATGTTGGTGATAGGTCAAACTCACATCACATTGCTGGCATTGCGGAACATTTCCACAGGTAAGACACTCAATTATTGGCGAATAGCCTCTCCTATTTTGAAACAAAATAACTTGTTCTCCTAAAGACAAAGCCGTAGTTATTGCTTCGATCAAAGTAGCACTAAAATGCCCCGTCATTTTCTTGCGAAAATAACTATCTTTCAAATCGACCAATTCAATTTCAGGCAACTGCACATTTCCATAACGCTCTGTTATTTCGACTAAACCGTACTTATTGGATTGAGCATTAAAATAGGATTCAATACTTGGTGTCGCCGAACCTAAAAGAACCTTGGCTTTATGGTAGTTTGCTAAAACAATAGCTGCATCACGAGCGTGATATCGCGGTGCGGGATCTACTTGTTTGAATGTTTGTTCGTGTTCTTCGTCAACAACAATTAGACTTAAATTAGAAAAAGGTAAAAACAAAGCCGACCTTGCTCCTATTACAATTTGCGCTTTTGAAGATTGTTCCAAAACTTGTTTCCACAATTCAACACGTTCATTAGTACTGTATTTGGAATGATACACGCCAACTTTTTCACCAAAGTAAGTTCGTAAACGCCCTACCAATTGAGTTGTTAGAGCAATTTCTGGCAACAAATACAACACCTGTTTTCCAGATGCTAATTGTTCTTCAATAAGCTTGATATAAATTTCTGTTTTTCCGCTTGAAGTAAGTCCGTGCAATAAACATACTTCTTGAGTTGTAAAACTAGTTTGGATTTGATTGAACGCATCTTGCTGAGCATTACTTAACTCCAAAGCGTTTTCTTGAGGATTTCCAATAAAATTAACTCGGTCTTCTTGAATAAAATAGTCTTCGAAAATTTGCTTTTCGATCAATGCTTTCAGAATGGCAGAACTAGAATTAGCGGTTTCAACTAATTGTTTGACTGATATGGGTTGTTTATCCTTAGCACTTAATTGAAAATACGCTAGGACGATTTCTCTTTGTTTGGCAGCGCTTTTCAAACTTTCCAATAAATCACCTAAACCTGAATTGATTTCATATTTTGAGTGCAATCGGACGTAACGCACCAATTTTGGTTTATACAATTCTTGAACTTCTTCGTGCAAGACCAAAACTTGTTTATCAATCAATTTTTGAATTACTGGAAATACATTTTTTTTATTTAGTATGGCAGTAATATCTTGAATTCGAAGTGAACTTTGATGTTGTAAAGCCTGGTACACCAAAAATTCATCATCTGTAAGCTCAGCCTCTTCAATAGTTACCGAATGTTTTTGAGAAATTATTGTTTCGCTTTCTAACAACAATGCACTGGGCATAGCACCGCGATAGACATCTCCAATAGCGCACATATAGTAGTTTGCAATCCATTGCCAATGCGTAATTTGAAATTGAGTTACAATAGGTTTTTCGTCTAGAATCTGATCAATTTCTTTGGCTTCATATAGATTTGGCTCATTTTGATGCTTATCTATAATCAATGCCGTGTACATTTTACTTTTGCCAAAAGGCACTACTACCCTCATTCCATTTTTTACAAAATGAAATTCGGCTTCTGAAACCCTATACGTAAAGGTTTTAGCCAATGAAAGCGGTAAAATTACTTCGACAAAAAACATCTAATGATTGGAATTAATTAACTCGATGCCAATATTGTGTTCTTCCTAATAAAGAAAACCCAATATAACCGCGAATCTTTAGTTTGTCTTTGGATTCCAAAGAAAGTGCACATTTGTATAGTTTACCGTTTTTTGGATCTAAAATTTCGCCCGAATTGTATTCGGAGCCGTCTTTAGATAATCCTTTGATAATGGTAAGACCAAGGATAGATTTATTTTTATCTTCCCCTGAACATTTTTTGCAAACGCTATTTTTATTGGCAGCATCTAAAATCTCTACCACTTTAGCATAAATTTTTCCTGATTTTGAAAATACTTCAACAATAGATTTTGCTTCACCAGTCTCATCATCAATCGTTTTCCATTTTCCGATAACCGATTGAGAATACATGGATGAAGTTGCTAAAACACAAATAAGTAAAGTAATAAATTGTTTCATTGTAAGTCATTTAAAGAATTTTGTTTTTTAAGTTTTCGTATCGTGGCATTCAATTCAAAGCCTAACAATAAAATCATACAGTTAATCCAAATATAAAACATCAAAATTAACAAGGTTCCAATAGAACCGTACAATTCATTGTATTTGGAAAATTTAACAACCCATATTCCGAAAAAATAGGAAGAGATAATAATTAAAATCGTAGTAAAAACAGAACCTATACTTATGAATCTAGGTTTATGAAATTGTTTGGTTCCAAAGCGTAACAATATAGAACTTGTAATTAAAATCATTAGTATTACAAATGCATAACGTCCTAATTCAATTAATGGAATTCGGTCGGTTAGAACATCTTGTATAATAGTTTGCTGAATGATTACCTCAAAAATTACTACTGCAGCAACGGTTACTAAAAGTAAAACCGATAAAAGCATTGAAATCCCTAAAGCAACTAGGTATTGATTGAGAAAACCTCTTTTGACAAGTACATGTTTTGATGATTCAAATCCTCCCAAAATACCTAAGATACCGTTAGCCATTAAAAAAATAGAAAGTAAGAATCCATAAGACAATAAACTAGATTGACTATTATTCAAAATATCACTAATTATTTTATAAATAGCGTCGTATGTATTGGGCGGAACGCCTTCTTTGACAAACTCTAAAAAATCAGCTTGAAAACCTACAATTGGAATATAAGGAATCAAGTTCAAGATAAATAAAGCAAAAGGAAACAAAGCCATAAAGAAACTAAACGCTACTGCACTGGCATGATATGTAAGACCACCTTCGACTATACCTGAAATATACAATTCTATTAAATCGTACAAAGACAAACCTTCTAACCAAGGTAATTTAATGCGTTGCAAAACTTGCACTACAGTGCGAAGAACAGGAATTTTTAAAAGCTTTTTTTCTATTGCTGATGCCATATTACAATGCTTTTAAACTCAAGTCCATATTAAAAACAGAATGCGTCAACGCACCTGATGAAATATAATTAACACCACACTCAGCATACTGACGAATGGTCGTCTCGTTAATATTACCTGACGACTCTGTCTGACATTGGTTACCAATTAAAGTAACTGCTTTGCGAGTATCTTCGAAATTAAAATTATCAATTAAGATTCGGTGTACTCCATCACTCTTCAAAATTTCTTTAATTTCTTCCAGATCACGTGCTTCCACAATAATCTTTAAATCCAGATTATTTGCTTTCAGAAAATCTTTTGTTTTGGCAATAGCCAAAGTAATTCCGCCTGCAAAATCAATATGATTGTCTTTCAACATAATCATATCGTACAAAGCAAAACGATGATTCTCGCCACCGCCAATTTTTACAGCCCATTTCTCTGGAGCACGAAAACCTGGAGTAGTTTTTCTAGTGTCTAGGATCTTTGTTGAAGTCCCATCCAACAATTGAACATACTGATTCGTTTTAGTTGCTATAGCCGACATTCGTTGCATTGAATTCAATACTACACGTTCTGCTTTCAATATGGATTGCGAACTTCCCGAAACATGAAAAACGACATCTCCTTTCTTAACTTTGGCACCATCTTCAATAAAAGTGTCTATTTGCAAATCGGCATCAACATATTCAAAAATCATTTTAGCAAAAGCCACTCCAGCAATAATGCCTTCTTCTTTCACCAATAGTTGTGCTTTTCCTGAAGCAGAATCAGGAATACAAGCTAACGAACTATAATCGCCAGGGCCTACATCTTCACGTATAGCATTGGCAATTACTATTTCTAATTCTTTTTTGAATTGGGATTCGCTAATCATTTCCAAATAATTTTAAGAATGGCTAAAGTAGCATATATTTTGTGTAAAAAAAAGGAGAAAAAGTATTAATCAAAGCAGCCAAAGACTAAAATAGTGAACAATAGAGGATCACTATAAAAATAAAATCCTATTTTTGAAATTCATACCAATCAGAATACAAATGAAAAATTATATTGGACTACTACTACTTGCAGGATTGGCATTAAACTCCTGTAAAAACGAGCAAAAGATAAAAGAAAGTACACAAACAGCCGTAATTCCTTTTACTGAAGTTGGCAATAAAATGCGTATTGAAGCAGCTGCAAAAGGGGCTACACCAACTAACACCACTGCAACTAATGCACCGATCGTAGCAACAGCTAAAGGAATGAATCCGCCACATGGACAAGCTGGACATCGTTGTGATATTCCTGTTGGAGCGCCTTTGAATTCGCCAGCTCCTCCTGCACAACCCAATTCAAAAGTCCCATCAACACCGCAGATGACAGTTACTCCAACTACTTCAGCGACTGCAACAACGACTCCTACCACACCCACTCCCGAAGGCATGAATCCACCTCATGGACAAGAAGGTCATCGATGCGATATTGCTGTAGGTGCTGCTTTACCAAAAGAATAATCTAATGAGTTTATTTACTTTTCAACTATTTTAAAAATGAATATCAAACTCATTGCCATTGGCAAAACTGACAATAAAGCATTACAAACACTTATAGACGATTACACCAAACGCTTGTCATTTTATATCAAGTTTGAGTTGGATATTATTCCCGATATCAAAAATGTAAAAAACTTGTCAGAAAGCCAGCAAAAAGAAAAAGAAGGCGAATTGATTTTGTCTAAAATCACCCCAACAGATCAGTTGATTTTATTGGATGAAAATGGCAAGAATTTTTCAAGTGTAGGTTTCTCAGAAGAATTACAAAAGAAAATGAATTCTGGAATAAAAACCCTAGTATTTGTAATTGGCGGACCTTACGGATTTTCGGATGCGGTTTATGCCAAATCGCAAGGAAAAGTATCGCTTTCACTAATGACATTTTCACATCAAATGGTGCGTTTGTTCTTTATTGAACAACTCTACCGCGGATTTACGATTCTAAGAAACGAACCGTATCATCATCAGTAATTTACGATTTACGACGTGTGATATACGATTTACAAAGTATAATTAATATACAAACTCTTTCTTTGAAACGTTGGATAAATTTAATTTTTGAATTGCTATTTTATACTGAAGATACTTTTCAAAACTTAAATTTTTATCAAATTTCAAACTAATATTAGCTTTTGTTTTCTTCAATGTTTCAAGCGAAAAACCATTCTTTGAAATAAATACAACCTCCCCTCCCTTTGGCTTTGCCAATTTATACTTTGTTTTAGAAAATGGAATAAAAGCCAAATTTTTATGAACGCTATCTGAATACGAAAAATAATTTTCAGAGGTTTCGGATTTATGTGCACTTCCCTCCTTTTTGGCTTGTAACTTGATTATTTCAGGAATAACCAAACGCAATGGCAAACGTTTATCAATATGAAAAATCCAATTGGTAGAACTAATAGCATTTTTCCTATTCACTTCTACTAAAGTATCTTTCCCATTGGTTTTAAAAAACAAATAAATAGGAGAATAATCTTGGACGTCTTTAACACTAGTTATATTCGACTGGGGTAACGAAACCGATTCTTTTTTTCCACAAGAAAACAGAACCAACAACAATAATACACTTAGATTTTTCATGAGTTCATCGCATTAAATAAAGTAACACATTCCATAGCTTCTTTTACATCATGCACTCGGAGAATTGAAACACCTTTTAGCAAGGAAATAGTATTTAAAGTAGTGGTTCCGTTAAGGGATTCTGATGCATTTGTATTCAAGACTTTATATATCATTGATTTTCTAGAAACCCCAGACAAAATTGGCAATTCTAATTGTTGAAATAACTCCATTTTTTGAAGTATTTCATAATTCTGTTCTAGTGTTTTGGCAAAGCCAAATCCAGGATCTACAATCAAATCATTAATACCTAAACTTCGAGCAGCAGCTATTCGTTCAGAGAAATACAAAAGCACTTCTTTAACCACATCTTCGTATTGCGTAAGTGTTGTCATCGTTTGAGGCGTACCACGCATGTGCATCATAATGTAGGGCACTTTATATTTTGTAACAACGCCTAACATAAGATCGTCTAATTTTCCTGCTGAAATATCATTGATTATTGCCGCACCTTTTAGAATACAAGCCTCGGCAACTTTAGATCGGAAAGTATCAATTGATATCAAAATATTTGGAAATTGTTGAACGAGCAATTCAACAATAGGAACAATTCTGGCTATTTCTTCTTCTACTGATACAAATTCAGCATTCGGTTTGCTAGAATAGGCGCCAATATCAATAAAAGTAGCTCCTTCAGAAAGCATTTTTTGAACCTGCGCTACTATTTCGTCAGCATTTTTATACTTCCCACCATCAAAAAAAGAATTCGGAGTTACATTCAAAATTCCCATTACTTTAGGCTTTGATAAATCGATGAGCTGTCCTTTGCAATTAATCGTCATTTCATTCTGGTTTTAAAGAGCTCGTTTTTCTTCTTTCAGAAAAATTATTCTTATTTTTGAAAAATTTTGAATACAAATATACATCAATAATGAAGAATACTTCACAAGAATATGATGCCGTTATCGCGGTATGTCGCTCTTTATTCAACAATAAAATGAAAGATTACGGAAGTGCTTGGCGCATATTACGTTTGCCATCACTAACCGACCAAATATTTATTAAAGCACAACGCATCCGAAGTTTACAAGAAAACGATGTTCGTAAAGTAAACGAAGATGAATCAGGCGAATTTATTGGCATCATCAACTACTCTATTATGGCTTTAATTCAATTGGAATTAGGAATTGCAGATCAGCCCGATTTAGATGTTGCAAGAGCTACCGAATTATACGATGCCAAGATCAAGGAAACCAAAGAATTAATGGAAAATAAAAACCATGATTATGGCGAGGCTTGGCGCGATATGCGAGTAAGTTCTTTGACGGATTTAATTCTGCAAAAATTACTTCGCGTAAAGCAAATTGAAGACAACAAAGGAAAAACATTAGTTTCTGAAGGCATAGATGCCAATTACCAAGACATGATTAATTATGCTGTTTTTGCATTGATTTTAATGAAATAAATTAAAT
>JAGNSF010000085.1 GCA_017988155.1 Flavobacterium sp.
ATTGTCCGATTAAAATGTTTCTTTCTTTAGCAACCGCTTTTCTTTGCTCTTCATCTCTTTGAATGTCAAAATAGACAACTCCTTCAATGATTGTTTTTTCTGCCTTAGCATATATTGACAAAGGGTTGGTGTTCCAAAGTACCACATCGGCATCTTTACCCACTTTAATACTTCCCACTTTATCATCTAGATGTAACAATTTAGCAGGATTTAAGGTTACGAATTTCCAAGCTTCTTCTTCCGAAATATTTCCGTACTTCACTGCTTTAGCAGCTTCTTGGTTTAAACGTCTTGACATTTCAGCATCGTCTGAATTATAGGCAACTACAATTCCTTTGTTGTGCATGATTGGACCATTAAACGGAATCGCATCATTTACTTCAAATTTATACGCCCACCAATCAGAAAAGGTTGAAGCACCAACACCGTGTTCTTTCATTTTATCGGCTACTTTGTATCCTTCCAGTATATGTGTAAATGTATTCACTCTAAAATTGAATTTTTCAGCTACATTCATTAACATTAATATCTCAGATTGCACATAAGAATGACAAGAGATAAAACGTTCTTTGTTAATGATCTCAGCCAAAGTTTGCAACTCTAAATCCACTCTTGGAGCCTTACCTTTTTTAGTGCTATTGTAGTTTTTCCAAGCCAAATCGTATTCTTTAGCTCTTTGGAAATAATCGGTAAAAACTTGTTCAACTCCCATTCTAGTTTGTGGGAAACGAGTTGGATTTACGTTACCCCAGTTCGATTGTTTTACATTTTCTCCTAAAGCAAATTTGATGAATTTAGGTTGGTTCTTGTACAACATTTCTTCTGGAGAGCGTCCCCATTTCCATTTTACAATGGCTGAACGTCCTCCTATAGGATTCGCTGAACCGTGCAATAATTGCGAAATGGTAACTCCACCTGCTAAATCTCTATAAATATTTGGATCCTCTGAATTGACAACATCCTGAATAGTTACTTCTGCACTTGAATTATGACCACCTTCATTTACTCCTTTAGAAATAGCAATATGAGAGTGTTCATCGATAATACCACTAGTCAAGTGTTTTCCTTTGGCATCAATCACAGTTGCTGAAGGATCTGAAAGATTTTTTCCAACAGCAGCAATTTTACCTTCTTTAATTAATACATCCGTATTCTCTAAAATCCCCTCTTTTTCATTAGTCCAAATGGTAGCATTTTTGAATAATAAAGTTTGAGCTGTTAATTTTTCTTGGTTACCAAAAGCTACGTTAGGAAAAGTTATAGGCTGTAAAGGATTAATTTTATCCTCTTTTTTTGTTTCAACTTCTGCCTTAAAATCAGCAGTTTTAGTAGCAGACCAATTCACTTCTTTTCCGTCTTTAATAATTGCTTTACCACCTAAATTAGATGTTGTTCCTAAATAAGTACTTAGTCTTGTGAAATTAGTTTTTAATGAATCGGCTGGCTTGATTACTGTAGTCAACCATTGGTTGGCAATTGTAATTTTTGAATTTAATTTTTTATTATCAACAGTTGTAATTTCTGATTTTGGGCTAGCCATTTCACCACTAATTTTCCATTTATAGGTTTCATTGTTAATGACTAAATCATAATTTCCACGAATGTCTTTTGTAGTCATATCAGCAACTACAAAGCGATTTCCTTGAACCCAATTTTCATACAAAACTGTTTTTTTTGTCAAAATAATCCCCAGAAGTTATGATAAAATTGGCTTGGCTTCCACTATTTAAAGTTCCAATTTCTTTGCTTTTACCTATAATAGCAGCTGGAATAGTTGTTAAAGCTTCTAATGCTTTAGTAGTGTCAAAACCATATTGAATTGCTTTCAATAAATTGGTTTTGAAATTGTCCATTTTTTTCAAATTGTCAGTAGTCAAAGAAAATACAACGCCATTGTCAGCTAACACTTTCAAGTTTGACGGTGCTTGGTTCCAAAAACGGAAATCTTTTAATTCCATTTGATTGGCTTGATTTGGATCAGACACATCATACGCTTCTGGAAAGTTAATTGGTATAATGAATTTCGAATTGGTGTTTTTGATTTCTTCAATTCGTTCAAATTCGTTTCCACTTCCTTTCATTAGATAGTTTAGCCCAAATTCTTTTGCAATCTTCGAAGCTCTCAAACTATTCAATTTATCTTCAGTAGTAAATAGTTGAACTAAATTTTGATTGGCAATCATGGCTTCCAAAGATTGATCCTTGGTTTCTGAATTCCCTTTTTTGTACCAATCCATATCATAATACATTTGGCGGATTAACGCCATCATTCCCATCAATGAACTTGGATACGCTTGAGCCGTTAAAGCACTTCGAATAAAAGCAAAATGATTGGTGATTTTATTCGATACCAAACGTTTGCTTGCATCGAAGTTATTTAAAGCAACCAAAGTTCCTGTACCTCTTGCAATACCATCTTGAACATGAGTTCCAACAACACCAAATCCTGCTTTTAAAAACTCTTCCGCTTTCGCAGAATCATATTTAAAAGATTCATAGGCATTCACTTCTGAACGAATATTTTCATTCCAATAGTAGCCTGCACGTTTGGTATCATACAATTGGCCTCTTGACATTGGACCGCTACTTTTAGGTTTTTCAATCCCAAAACTTGTGTAAAGATCAATAAACGAAGGGTAAATTGTTTTTCCTTCCAAATCAACTACAATCGTATTTTTTGGAATAGAAACGGTTGTCCCAACAGTAACTACCTTACCATTTTGAATAAGTAGAGTACCTTTTTTAATAATTTGGTTGGGTGTTACATAAATTGTTGCATTGGTAAATGCAGTAAAATTTTGATTCCTATTTTGTACTGTTTCATTATTTGGAAAATAATCTTGAGCATGTACTTTAGGAAGTAAAACTAGCAAAAAGAGCAGAAGTAGGTTTTTTTTCATAATTTAAATTTTAATAATTGTTAAATATAATTAAAATTCTAGTTAGCAGTTTAGTATTTAAAATTTTAACATTTGTTTGAATCTCAATGTTTAATATTTATTTTAAATTATAAGTAAATTTTAAATTATTACTATGTTTTTCAAGAATCGTAAACTGTTTTTTGTTAATTTTAAAAACAAATAATATTCAGATTATGTTAATTAAAGTTTTTGGGAGTGCGGTTTTTGGTGTAGAGGCTACAACTATAACTGTAGAAGTGAATATCGATAAAGGAATTGGATACCATTTAGTGGGTTTACCTGACAATGCAATTAAAGAAAGTAGTTATCGAATTGCTGCTGCGTTGAAGAACAATGGATATGCTTTACCAGGAAAAAAAATCACAATAAATATGGCTCCTGCTGATTTGCGAAAAGAAGGGTCTGCCTACGATTTGACTTTAGCTATTGGAATATTAATTGCTTCTTCACAAATTAAAGGAACCGATATAGATCGCTATATTATAATGGGCGAATTGTCTCTAGATGGAAGTTTGCAACCAATTCGCGGAGCATTACCAATTGCAATAAAAGCAAAGGAAGAAGGATTTAAAGGATTCTTTTTGCCAAAACAAAATGTGAAGGAAGCTGCCATTGTTTCGGATTTAGATGTGTATGGTGTAGAAAACTTGCAAGAGGTTATTGATTTTTTTGAGGGCAAGGGAACTTTAGAACCAACTACGATTGATACAAGAGCGGAGTTTTACAAAACTTTAGATTTTCCTGAGTTTGATTTTTCAGATGTGAAAGGGCAGGAGAGTATTAAAAGGTGTATGGAAATAGCTGCTGCAGGAGGTCATAATATCATTTTGATTGGCCCGCCAGGAGCTGGAAAGACCATGTTAGCCAAACGATTACCGAGTATTTTGCCTCCCATGACTTTGCGAGAAGCTTTGGAAACAACAAAAATTCATAGTGTTGCGGGTAAATTGAAAGAAGTAGGGTTAATGAACCAACGTCCGTTTAGAAGTCCACACCATACGATTTCAAACGTGGCGCTTGTTGGAGGTGGTAGTTATCCGCAACCAGGTGAAATTTCGATGGCACACAATGGGGTTTTATTCTTGGATGAATTGCCAGAGTTCAAGAGAGATGTTCTTGAAGTAATGCGCCAACCATTAGAGGACAGAGAAGTCACTATTTCAAGAGCGAAATTTACTGTTACCTATCCGTCATCATTCATGTTGGTGGCGAGTATGAATCCCAGTCCGAGTGGGTTTTTTAACGATCCTGATGCTCCTCAAACTTCTTCTCCTCACGAAATGCAACGCTATATGAATAAAATTTCAGGTCCTTTGTTAGACCGTATTGATATACATATCGAAGTAACTCCTGTTCCCTTTGAAAAATTATCCGACGACAGAAAAGCAGAAAGTAGTGTCGAAATTCGCAAAAGAGTAACGCATGCTCGTGAAATTCAATCAATTCGTTTTGAATCCATGTCGGCTATTCATTACAATGCACAAATGAGTACCAAGCACATTCGGGAGTTTTGTGCATTGGATGAACCGTCTAAGGAATTACTTAAAAATGCGATGGAACGATTGAATCTTTCAGCTCGTGCGTATGACCGAATTTTAAAAGTAGCTCGAACTATTGCCGATTTAGAAGCTGCTGAAAGTGTAGCTTCCCATCATATTGCAGAAGCAATTCAATACCGAAGTTTAGATCGTGATGGGTGGTTGGGTTAGATTTCTTCTGTTTCTATTAGCACAGCTTCTTCATTTTCTATACCAATAATAGCATCATAAATGGCGTATTGCATGGATATATTGAACGGAATGGTAAATAAAACTCCGATACAGAACCCGATTAAACCCACTAAAGAACCAAAAAAAGCAACTAACAAAAGAAGAAAGATTGTGAAAAACTGTTTGCTAGATATACTAATACTTGCCTGTATCGCTTCTAAAGCTTTTTGTTTACCAAAAATAATTAATGGAATGGCTAGTGTGGTATAGATTCCAATAATAAACGATAAAAGACTCCCTATAAATGGTATTTTGTAATACGTTAAAACACTACTAATTCCAGTACTTAAAAATGTTATGACAAAAGTTGCTATTACTAATTCTTTAAAAAAAGACCAGTTGTAAAAGGAGAAAAAATGACGCATTTTAAATTCGGTATCCTTAGCACCAGCTTCTGCCATTTTTAAAAATCCAGCACTAATTGGGCTAAAAAGACTACTGAAAATTAATGCTGCAATAAATTGATTTCCAATATATTCAGGTTGAAGCATTTTGGCTTCCAAATGTTTCATCGAATTGGGATTGATATTTTCGATACCTATAAAACCAACAATTCCTATTCCAGCTACTATGACCAAAAGAAATCCAAAAACAAGAATTGCAAGTCCCGCATAAACAGCAATTTTTTTATAGTTTTCGAAAGCTTTGTTAAATACATTCTCAAATTGTAATTCGTACCCGTTTGTCTTTAGTTGTTCTATTTTTTTGTTGGTTGTTTGCATTTTTTATTTTGGTTTGGGATTAAACGTTTAATTTTTATTATAGCCAATTTAATATTTTTTTTACCGAGGCAAGTTTTCCTTTATAAGGTGCATAACGCAAAGGTAAATCAATCCAAGTTGCTTTTTTTACAACTCCTTTATGGTGTGAAAAAATATCAAAACTTAATTTACCATGATACGCGCCAATTCCACTATGACCTACGCCTCCAAAAGGTAATTTTTTATTAGAAAAATGAATCATAGTATCATTGATACATCCGCCTCCAAAGGAATATTTTGCAATAATTGCATAACAGAATTTTTTTCTTTCGCTGAAAATATAAAACCCTAATGGCTTTTCGTATTTTGTTATTATGGCTTCAATTTCTGACTCGTCAGTATAAGTTAGAATTGGTAATAATGGACCAAAAATCTCATCTTTCATGATCAAACTCTCCAAATTATTTTCCTCGATTAGTGTAGGAGCAAGGTAATTGGTTTCGTTATTGTATTTACCTCCAAAAATAATTTTAGTCTCATCTATCATTTTAACTAATCGAGTCCAATTTTTAGTAGTAATAATACGGGCAAAATCAGGAGAAATTTCAGGATTTTCACCATAAGCAGTAGTGATTTCTGCTTTTAAAAATTCAATAAATTTGTTTTTGCTTTTTTGATGTACCAAGATATAATCGGGAGCAATACAAGTTTGTCCTGCGTTGATGAATTTTCCCCAAACGATTCGTTTAGCGGCCAATTGTAAATTAGCTGTTTCATCAACGATACAAGGGTTTTTTCCACCTAATTCTAAAGTTACTGGAGTTAAATTTGCAGCAGCAGCTTTGGCTACAATTTTACCAACTGCTACACTACCAGTAAAAAAGATATAGTCCCAACGTTGAGCTAACAATTGGGTTGCCACTTCAGCATCACCTTGTATTACTTCTACATGATTAATAGGAAAAATTGCAGCAATTATTTTTTGAATTATTGCAGCTGTATTTGGTGTCAATTCAGATGGTTTTAAAACGACTTGATTTCCTGCGGCAACCGCAGCTATTACAGGACAAAGTGCCAATTGAAAAGGATAATTCCAAGGTGCTATTACCAATACTTTTCCATAGGGTTCTTTGTAAATAGTATCTGAGGAAGGAATATTTAAAATAAATGGAAAAACCCTTTCAGGTTTAGCCCAATTAGAGATGTTTTTAATAGTGTATTTTAAATCAGAAATGACATAACTGGTTTCAGTTACTACGGTTTCAAATTCAGGCTTATTGAAATCGGCTTTTAAAGCACTTACAATTTCGTTTTCGTGAACGATTACTGCATTCAATAAAAGAGTTAAAATCTCTTTGCGGTAACCAATATCCGATTTGTAATTCATAACTAAGACGACTTAAAATTGGTATGCAATTTAATTTTTAAAATTGAATTATACTCTAATTCTTTAAATTAAAATTAGATAGCATTCCAAATCACATCATCAGGAGTAGGAGCAATTATAGTTATTTCTTCTTTGGAAACAGGGTGAATAAAATGAAGTTTTCTTGCATGCAAATGTATTCCACCGTCGGGATTACTTCGATCAAATCCGTATTTTAAATCTCCTTTTATTGGCGAACCAATAGCAGCTAATTGGGCTCTAATTTGGTGATGTCTCCCTGTATGCAGTTCAATTTCTAAAGCTACATAATTAGTTAGTTCTTTGATAATTTGATACTCTAAACTAGCTAATTTGCTATCTGGAACTTCTTTGAGATGTGCTTTAGAAGTATTGTTTTTTTCGTTTCGTTTAAGGTAATGAACTAACTTATCTTTAGATTTCTCAGGTTTGTTTTTTACTACTGCCCAATAGGTTTTTTGAGTTTCTCTGTTACTGAAAAGTTCGTTCATTCGTGATAACGCTTTGCTTGTTCGTGCAAAAGCTACGATACC
>JAGNSF010000086.1 GCA_017988155.1 Flavobacterium sp.
ATCACTTGGACATGTGCACCTGCTTTTATAAAGAGTCTTACCAATGAAGCTGTTTTATAGGCAGCAATTCCACCAGACACTCCTAGTAAAATTTTCTTACCGTTTAAAACTGACATGGTAACTATATTATTTGTTGGAGTCTCTGTGGTAGATTTTTCCGTCTAACCATTCTTGAACTGCTAAAGCGTGTGGCTTAGGCAATTTTTCATAGAATTTTGACACTTCAATTTGTTCTTTGTTTTCAAAAACTTCTTCCAAACTGTCGTTATAAGTAGCAAACTCTTCTAATTTCTCAGTCAATTCTTTTTTGATTTCAGAATTGATTTGGTTTGCTCTTTTAGCCATAATGGTTATTGCTTCATACACATTACCAGTAGGTTCTTCAATAACAGTCTTATTGTATGTTATTGTATTTACTGGAGCATTCGTCTTTTTTAAATCCATGACTTTATTTATTTAATAAATTTTTGTAAATCTTTTTCTATTCGAGCATACATTTCGTCTGCTTGTTTCTTATATTTTGTATCAGCTTTGAACTTAATCAAATTAGCATAGGCTAATTTTGCAACATTTAGACGTTCTTCCATTTTGGCAGGAACACTATTTATTCCTAACTGATAGGCTGAATCGTATTTGTAAAATAAGGCTTCCTCTTTAAAAGGAGTTCCAGGAAAATCGGCAATAAAATTATCTAAAGCTACTAAAGCCGATTTATAATCTGAAATAGTATTATATCCTTTTGCGTTTTCAAAAACCTTACGTTCTAATTTTTCATTAAGATTTTTCATTATAACATTGGCTTCTGCCAAATATATAGAATTAGGATACGTATCAATAAACGCTTGCAGTTTTTCAATTGCTTTAGCTGTATCAGTTTGATCTAAAGAATAGACCGGAGATAACATTGAATAACTTTTTGCACCTAAAAAAGAAGCCTCTTGTGCTTTGTCACTTTTAGGAAAACTAGACACGAAACTTTCAAATTGATACCCTGCTAAATAATATTGTTCCGATTTAAAATACGATTGCGAAAACATAAAGTATAAATTCTCAGATTCAGGTTTTCCTCTATAAACCGAAGCAATTTGTTCAAAAATACGAATCGCTTTATTGTATTTTTTCGCTTCGTACATTTTTGTAGCCATCTCTAATTTAACAGCTGGATCTTCGGATTTTAGTGCTTTTTGGTATTCGCTACACGAAGCCAAAAAAACAAGAACAACTAAGAGTAATACAATTTTTTTCATTAATATACTTTAAAATACGTTCAATTCAGATTGTTATCAACCTCAAATAAGCACACCGAAGTCAAGATCGCAAATTTAGGTATTAATTTAGCGACTACAAAATATTTTTTGAGTTAAAAAAATGTGAAAGAAATTGAACTTATTTATTACTTTTTTGCACAAATTGATCAATCCTTTTAGCTAATGATTCATCGACTTTTACCAATGGCAAACGCACTGTGTTTTCAGCAATTCCTAAGGATTGAAATACTTGTTTAATTCCCGCAGGATTACCTTGCTCAAAAATCATATCGATACAAGAAGTTATTCCGAACAAAACTTGAAAAGCTTGATCTACTTTGCGATTTAGTCCCAAACGAATCATTTCTGAAAAAGCAGCCGGAAAACCCTGCCCAATAACCGAAATAACACCTGAACCACCAGCTAAAATCAAAGATAAAGCCGTCATATCATCTCCTGAAATTACTAAGAAATCTTTAGGTTTATTTTTAAGTAATTGGATTCCTTGAACAATGTCGCCTGAAGCTTCTTTAATTGCAACGATATTGTTAAAATCAGTAGCCAAACGTACTACTGTTTCTGGCAACATATTACTAGAAGTTCTACCCGGAACATTATATAAAATAATTGGTTTTGGCGACGCCTCAGAAATAGCCTTAAAATGCTGGTAGATTCCTTCCTGCGTTGGTTTTACATAATAAGGAGATACTGATAATATAGCATCAAAAGCAGATAAATCACGGGTCTGTAATTCTGCTACCACTTCCATAGTATTATTCCCTCCTACTCCTAGAACTAAAGGCAATCGACCTTTATTTGCTTCTATGATAGTGGCAATTACTACTTCTTTTTCTGAGGTAGATAATGTTGCATTTTCAGCAGTTGTTCCTAATACTACAAGATATTCCACTCCTCCATCAATGGAGAAATTGACAATGCGAGTTAATGCCTCTATATCAATTGAAAGATCCGCTTTAAAAGGCGTGACAAGTGCAACACCAGTTCCTATTAATGATTGCATATTACAATTCTATTTTGTTTAATATTTTCAGATATTTAAATAATTCTTGCACAAATACAGTGTACTTGTCCAATGAGGTTGAAATCAATAAATGATTCAAACGTTTATCAATGGTCGAAAAGCCAACTTTAAATTGTGCTTTCGATTGATTAGTAATAACCAATAAAGCTGGTTTTTCAATTTCATAATAACTAATCAATATATCATGTTCTGCATTTATAAAATCACGAATCACTTGATTCACAATTTCACCTTTCCAATCCAAAATTTCAGAATTAAAACTAAACCTTGTTTGGACTTCTTTTTTATTTAATTTGTCCTTGTAATTAATTACTGAGATGTTCTTTTCTGAAAATCCTTTTGAAATTAATTCCTGAATTAAGACTTCTGTTTGATCAAAATCAGTAGTATCTACAACTAAACCAACTGTTTCAATAGGTTTTGTACTAGCTAGGTTACTTACTTCCTGCCATTTATTTTTTAAGGTATATTTTAAAAATAAATTCTTTAAATAATTCAAAAACATAGTACATTTACCTAATCACAAAACTAATTAATTAAGTGGCATTAGAAATGGTAAAACTAAAAAAGTATAATCAATTTTTCAAACTTTTTGTTATATTTATAACATCAACTTTAATTTTATCTTGTAGCAAAAGTAATTATCAATTGACTAAGATAGAGGGTAAACGCATTCCTATTGTAGCAGCTGGAGCAGAAAACAAAATGATTGATAACTATGTAGCACCTTACAGAGAACACATCGATGCTGATTTGAGTGCTGTATTAGCTTACAACCCTGAAACGCTAGATAAAAACAAAGGTAAATGGCAATCTACCTTAGGGAATTTGATGGCCGACGTTACATTAAAAGCAGGCGAAAAAGTATTTCAAATGCGAAAAAAAAAGTCCATTTCAATTTGTATTTTGAATAGTGGTGGTATTCGCTCTATTCTTCCTAAAGGAAATGTTACTGCACGCACGGCTTTTGAAATTATGCCTTTTGAAAATAGTTTAGTAGTTATTGCATTAAAAGGAGAACAAATCCAAGAGTTAGTAGACTATTTCATTGCTACTAAAAAATCACACCCTTTATCAGGATTGACTTTTACAATCGCTAAAGATTCAGCTGCAAAGAACCTATTAGTTCAAGGAAAACCATTGGACAATAACACTATCTATTATGTAGCCACTAATGATTATTTAGCCAATGGCGGAGACAATATGAACTTTTTCAAAAAAGGAATTGAGAAATATGATTTGGATTATAAACTTCGAAACATTCTGATTGATTATTTCAAAGAAGTTGATACCATACCGGTTATTAATGACATTCGAATTACAGAAGAATAAATTCCAAAAAACAGAAAAATGAAAAGAAGAGATTTTATAGAAAAGACAGCAGCAGGTTCTGCTTTCGTAGGTTTGGGATTGTCATTAAGCAGTTTTAAATCGGATACAATAAAGAAAATAACTATTTTACATACCAACGATGTACACAGTCATATTGATTCATTCCCTTTGGACGATCCAAGGAATGCTGGAATGGGTGGCGTGAGCCGAAGAGCAGCATTAATTGAAAGCATCCGACAAGAAAATCCAAATGTCTTACTTTTAGATGCTGGTGATATTTTTCAAGGAACTCCCTATTTTAATTATTATGGTGGTGAATTGGAATTCAAATTAATGAGTATGATGCAATACGATGCTTCTGCTATTGGAAATCACGATTTTGATAATGGTGTTGATGGCTTGCACGCGCAAATGCCTCATGCTACTTTTGAATTCATTTCAGCCAATTATGATTTCAAAAACACGGTAATGGATGGTTTGGTTAAACCGTATAAAATTTTCATCAAAGACGGAATTAAAATCGGTGTGTTTGGACTAGGTATAGAGTTTGAAGGTTTGGTAGACAAACGTTTATACAAAGAAACGGTTTACAATGACCCTGTCGAAATTAGTCAAGACATGGTTCGTATTTTGAAAAAAGAACTAAAATGCGATTTAGTAATTTGTTTGTCTCACTTGGGTTACAAATACAGTAAAGAAGACGCTGATAAAATCAGTGATTTGAAACTTGCTGCTTTAACCGAAGACATAGATTTAATTATTGGAGGACATACCCATACTTTCTTGGACAAACCAACTGTAGTCAAAAACAAAGCAGGTAAAGAAGTTTTAGTTAACCAAGTAGGTTGTTATGGAATAAACCTTGGTAGAATTGATTTTTACTTTGATAACAACAAACAGAACATTGCAAAAGGCAAATCGATTGTTGTATAATAATTAGTTTACTAATTCTTGAAAATCTTCTTCTGAGATAATTGGAATATTAAGTTTGTTAGCTTTATCTAGTTTGGCTGGCCCCATATTGTCGCCTGCTACGACATAATCGGTTTTAGCTGAGATAGAACTTCCTACCTTTCCCCCATTATCTTCAATGGCTTGTTTCAATTCATCTCTTGAATACAGTGAAAAAACTCCCGAAACTACAAAGGTTTTTCCTTGTAATTTATCGGTAGCATTTGGGTTTATTTTCTCTACGATTTCAAGCTGAATACCGTAGTCTTTTAATCTTTCAATGATAATCTGATTCTCTTGATTGTCAAAAAAGTCAATGACACTTTGAGCAATACGCTCTCCTATTTCGTCAACCAAAATTAAATCCATCAAACTGGCTTGACGTAAAGCGTCTATATTCTTATAATGTTTGGCTAATTTCTTCGCTACGGTTTCTCCTACATAACGAATGCCTAAAGCAAACAATACGCGTTCAAAAGGAATAGTTTTAGAAAGCGCTACACCATTGACTAAATTTTCCGCAGATTTCTGTGCCATTCGTTCCAATGGCAAGATTTGTTCTACTTTAAGTTCGTATAAATCAGCATAATTATGAACCAACCCATTATTGAATAACAAAGCCACTGTTTCTCCACCAAGTCCTTCAATATCCATCGCTTTTCTGGAAATAAAATGCTGAATTCGGCCAATGATTTGTGGTGGACAGCCATAAAAATTAGGACAATAATGATTGGCTTCTCCCTCAATACGTACTAGTTCAGCTTGACATTCTGGGCAATGCGTTATATACTGCGTTGGTTCTGTAAACAATGGGCGTTGCGCCAAATCTACAGCGATAATTTTTGGAATTATCTCTCCGCCTTTTTCAACAAAAACCGTATCTCCCACTCGAATGTCTAATTTTTCAATTTGATCAGCGTTG
Source organism: Flavobacterium sp. (assembly GCA_017988155.1). GTDB lineage: Bacteria > Bacteroidota > Bacteroidia > Flavobacteriales > Flavobacteriaceae > Flavobacterium. Next base: position 5,495 of record JAGNSF010000086.1, read on the forward strand.
TGCAACGAAGCACGCTTCACAATAGTTCCGGCCAATTGCACAGGTTCCAAATTAGCAACAGGTGTAATAGCTCCAGTTCGACCTACTTGATAGGATATTGAATTCAAACGAGTGGCTACTTGCTCCGACTTGAATTTATAGGCTATTGCCCAACGAGGCGATTTGGCAGTATAGCCTAATTCTTCTTGGTGCTGAAATGAATTTACCTTTATCACTACGCCATCCGTTTCATACGGTAAGTTATGACGGTGCGTATCCCAATACGCTATAAATTCAAACACTTCTTCTAAATTACTAGCTAACTTCGCTTCTTTGGGGGCTTTAAACCCCCACGCTCTTGCCGACTCTAAACTTTCAAATTGCGAATTGAAAGGCAATTGATTGCCAATTAAAAAATACAACAAACAATCCAAAGGACGCTTAGCCACTTCTTTGCTGTCTTGTAATTTTAAACTTCCAGAAGCAGTATTTCTTGGATTGGAATAAGGTGTTTCACCTATTTCAATTAACTCTTGATTCATTTTTTCAAAACCGGCAAAAGGCAAAATAATTTCACCGCGAACATCAAACTTTGGAGGATATTTCCCTGTTAGTTGCAACGGAACTGATTTAATGGTTTTGATATTATTAGTTACATCGTCTCCTTGAAAACCATCTCCACGAGTAACCGCTCGATCTAGTTTTCCGTTCACGTAGGTAATACTAATCGAAGCTCCGTCATACTTCAACTCACAAGTATATTCTAAAGGCACATCTCCCAGTACTTTTTGAATTCGTTTTTCCCATTCGATTAAATCTTCTTTGGAATACGAATTATCCAATGAATACATTCGATGTTCATGAGCTACGGTTTCAAAATTCTTAGTAATTGCTCCGCCAACACGTTGTGTAGGCGAACTTTCGTCGTAAAATTCGGGGTGTTGCGTTTCTAATTCTTGTAATTGGGCCAATTTCAAATCAAACTCATAATCCGAAATGGTAGGTTCATCTAACACATAATAATTATGGTTGTGTTGATTTAATTCCTCTCGTAAATTTTGAATCGTATTTTGAATGTCCATAGAAAATAAAATTGGCTATTTTAGTTTTTGAAATAGTGTACTAAAATAGCCAATTTAATAGATATACCAATACAATTATGATTCAATAATCGAATTTATTTGTTGGTACAATTGTCCGTCACTTAAAATAGCTCCTTGCTGAATTAAGGCAAATATGGAAGTATTTCGTTCTTCGGTAAATACTTTTTTGCCAATTTTCATTTCGATGGTTTCAGTAAACATATTATCACTCAACCATTGCAAACCTTCTTTAGTTAAGAAATTAACATCTGGAACCAATGACTTTAATACAATTGAATTTACATAGCTATCAAAACACTGAAAAAGAAAAATGTGATTTTTAGAAAAATGTTCTAAGAATTCTGCTTTAGTTAAAACTCCTTCCCAAATCAAATCTGAAAACACATCCAATTCTTGTTCTGCAACTTCAGGTTTATTTTCTTTAATTGTATCCCATTCGGCTTTATCAATGGATTGGCTTGCCAAAAAATTGATAAACTCTGGGTGTAATTCTTCTAACTGTTCTTTAGTTAATCTTGCGTATTTCATAGCATTTAGGGAACATTTTAAACTAGTTCCAAATTGTTAAAAATAAAAAAAATCCCGACTCACATCGGGATTCTAAAATATTGATTTAGAAATTACGCTTTCTCAGCAACAATTTCGTAATCTAATTCTACGATAACATCTCTGTGTAAACGAACAGAAGCAGTATATTTTCCTGTACGTTTTACAATTCCGCTAGTAACGAATTTTCTATCAATTACTTGAC
>JAGNSF010000087.1 GCA_017988155.1 Flavobacterium sp.
CATTTATTTCGCCATTTTTACCTACTATAAAATTCACAATTACAGTACCTTCAATTCCATTCTCCAATGGAATTCTTGGATAGGTCATATTTTTTGAAAAGAATTTTTTACGAGCATCATCACCACCGGGAAAAAGCGGCATCACAGGTGCCCAAGTAACAAAATTAGCCTCCTCGGCTGGCTTTACAACTTCCTTTTTCTCTATAGGGTCTTGCTGTCCTCCTGGCTTTACTTCTTTGTCAACCCCTGTTCCTTCATTTAATCCCGAATATGGATTACCATGATTCTCAGTTGTCATGGTTTCAATTGGTCTATTAGTTATTTCATCTAGCTTATCACGGTTATCTTCTTTATCACTAACTTTAACATTTAGTTTGTCAGCTACTTTTTCAACTTTTGCAGTTGAATGTGCAGAGGATTCAGTTTTAGGTATAAATTTGTACTCCTGTAAAACTAAATCCCGGCCAAAATCGCATTCTATGACAGGGATTTCTTTTTGATAACCTCCATGAAATGCGGGAATCAATAAAATTAATCCAAAAAAAAGCAAACCTCCAAAAAGAGCCTTTATCATATTGTCATTATACGCCTCGCGCAATGCAAAAGCCCCATAAGCTCTATTTCTATTTTCAAATACAATTTGATTTCGTTCCTTGGAAAGTTCATCATTCCATTGTTGCATAAATAATTTCATCTCTTTTAATTTGGTTTTGTATTGCTTCATCAAAAAGCAAATAGGTAAACAAAAAAATCATTCACCTATCAAACGAAAAAAAATGAAATTATTGTGTTTTGTAAAAAATAGTGTTTGCCAAGTTCAAATAATTTATTTCCTAAAACTAGAATTAAAAATTGAAAACCTGTGTAACAGCCTTAGCTAATTTCTTAGCAATGGGTTTTGTATCACCAACAATTAATGCATGAGCATTGTTGTCGGGCTGAGGGTTGTATTCACATTCATAACCTAAACCAATTGGTGTTGATGCCGAAATTTCAGCAACTCCAAACTCCTCTGCATTTCCAACTGTTGCTTTGGGAGTTGTTAAAGCAGCAATATTTACTGAAAGTCCGTCCTCGTTTGATTTCGTTTTAAAAGCAGCACTTGAAGGGATTTTTCTACCGTTGTCTAATTTCCAAAATACAGCATAGTTCGGTTCATCTAAAATTGAGAACCTTCGATATAAAAAATCTACATCGGTTATTGAATAATTAGGCATACTGTGCTTCTTCCAAAAGGGTTGAGAGTTCTGATAATTCAAAAAGTAGCCCTTTATCTATGATATTGCCGTCATCGTCAAAGAGGATAAATGTTGAATCTCCATTTTGGTTAATTTCTAATTCAGCACAAATATTTTCTCCATCAAATTCAAATTGAATTCCGCCATCTCTCATGGGAAATACATTGACTGCAAAGTAATTTGTAAGTTGTCCTTTAGTATTCAAATGATTCAAGGTTTCAATTGCTGTGTCAATAGCTATTTTAGATATTACATCAGCGTTATAGGAATCCCAATTATGTTGTAAATTTGAAAATCCATAAATGGTGTCAGCATAGTGAAAATATTTTATTCCTTGAAGTTTTGAAGATTCAGGCCTGTATGTGTTAGTGATATTTTCTGAATCTTCAAATACAGATACAGTACTGCCAGAAACAAAACCTAAGATAAGCTCTTTGTTTGATGGCTGAAACTTTTGTGTTATTGCTTGATTCATCTTAATCATTTTTTGGTGTAGAAAATTGATAATTGCTAAGTTTTAAAATTATTAGGATTGACAATATTGGATACTCCAAACCATAATCTATATTGTCCATTAGTCCGTGTGCTATTCTGTTTCTTAAATTATAACCTGCTTTTTCAGTCAAGATAAACTTAATGAAAAAATGGTCGTTGTCTGAAATTTTACCTTCTAAATCATCAAGCAAGTTATCTAATGTTTTTTCCATTATGATTCCTTGCTGTTTCGGGTTTGGTTTGAAAGTAGCAACGCCAAGAAAGTAGCAAAACTCTCTTAAAAAATATTCTGCTTTCAAAACTAAACTGTCTGTCGCACTTACAAAGTTCGGATAATAGTTAGAGTCAGCTCTCCATTTTAGAAGTTCATCAAAGAATGAGTTGATGCCCGATTCAACCAACTTGATGTAGCTAAAATTAATGTCTCTGCCGTTAATTCTTCTGCCAACATCTTCTCCCATCCAAGTTTGATTTAGCAAACTGATAATGCTTTTCGCTGAAATCTTGTCTGCTCTCAATGCTTCTACAAAATATTGAATAATAGTTTGCGAAGCAATTTGCATGTGGAACTCATAAGTCCTAACCAATGAAAATTTAGTTCGTTCCTCGTCAGTAATGTATTGTGCTACTGTATTACCAAATTTATCTTGAATACTAACTGGCAACATATTTTGAAGCATTGTTTCTTTGAAAGAATCTTCACTCCATTTTTTAATATCGTCAAGCGGTCTAATCATTGGAGTTAGGAGTAATGTTTTTACTATTTCCTCCTCACTCTTTTCTTTCACTTCCTTTTTGATTAACTCCATTATTCGTTGCGTTTCGTCTTGAGGCATTTCTTGTCTTACCTCACCCAAATGAAATTCATTCCGCAACTTCTGATACTCTTGTTGTAGTCTGTTTAAATTCTTTTCGTCTTTCAAATTTTTGTAGATTGACATTGCCTTTTCTACAAGCGACACTGAAGCTAAATCACCTTTTCTTTCGGTTGATAGTTTTTCGTATTGCACTGCTTTGAAGTAAAGCAAATCCTTCATATCGCTTCCTAATTTTCTACTCAACTTTATTGAAATGTCGGTAACATAAATTGCTCCCCAAACATAAGTATTTGTAAGAGCTTTGGCTGCTTCCCAATTCTTGTCAATGAATTTATTTACCTCAACTGTCTGTTTGAAATCTTTAAAATATTGAACAGAAAAATCTGTAAAGTCAATAATTATCCTTAGGGTAGAACGATGTGTAACATCCCATCTTTGATGAACATCAAAAGTATATTTAATTAATTCTTTGAATATTATTTCTACTTCGGCAACTTCTTTTCTGTTGTTTGCAATATGCAAAGCGTTTGCTAATACAGTTCTTGAATAAATTATGTAATGGTCTTTGTCGTCATTTGGTTTTGCTTTATCAATGTAGGTTTTAAGCAACTCAAAAAGTGAATTGAGCAACTCAATTACAAAGGAATTATCTTGTCTGATTTTTGAGTAGAACAAAACCAAACCATATTCGGTTTTGGAGTAATTGTTTTTGGTTGTCTTGAAACGATTGTAGAGATAGTCAAAGTCCTCATTTTTAAATTCTCTGATGTCAGGCCACTCAAAAGGAATTTCGCTTCCGTCTTCAATTGTTCGTGTTCCTGCCGCACGAAAAGAAAGTCGCTTCTCAGGTGATTTGCTGAAATGAAATGCTTGTCGGTCAATCTCCGCAAGGTGTTGCACATCCAATATCCTCGCTTCAAAAAGTGCTTTGTTCACATCTTGAAGCTGCTTATTGATGTCGCTTTCTTGCTTTACATCCCAACCGCTTAGGTCTAAATCACTATAAAATTGCTCTAAAGCGTTCATTTTTAATTACAAAAATCCATTATACACAAATATAAAAAATATTCACAGAATTAGAACAAAATTTTAGACAGGAAACTTAATAGTTTAGTAAAAACCATCTACAATTCCTCTTCTTCTGTAGCACTCATTTTGGCAGCTTGCAATTTCCTATTAAGGTTAATGGCCCGCATAATACCGTAAAATAGTGCAAAAAAGGCAAATATTTTTTGGTAATGAGGAGGAAGACTAGAATTTTGAATAGGGAAAAAGAAAAAAACTATGGCTATTACAAAATAAAACAGCACCATAATTCCCTGAAAAATTAAAAGGAAATTATAGTGCTGCTTTTTCACCTTATCTTATTGAATAGTAAACTTGATTGGCAACATGAAACTCACTTTTACAGGGTTTCCATTATTATTGCCTGGTTTCCAATTTGGCATACCCGTTACCACTCTTATTGCTTCTTTATCCAAATCTTTATTAACTGGTTTTGCAATTTTAATATCTGAAATTGTACCATCTTTTCCGACAGTAAAATTTACAACTACAGTTCCATCAATTCCATTTTCTTGAGCCATTCTTGGATAGACAATATTTTTAGCCAAGTATTTTTTTAACTCTTCTTGCCCGCCTGGGAACTGAGGCATTACTTGTGCAAACGTAAATACTTTTTCAGGTTCTGGTTTTGGCTCTTCAATTTTTACTGGCTCTGGATCTGGCTCTTTAACCACAACTGGAGCTGGAGTATTATCCACACCACCTACATAAGGTGTAGGATCGTTATTTACCACTGGTAAAGGTTTATCATCTATTTGGTCAATTACCTCTGGATCATCTTCTTTAGTAGTAACTACTGGTGGTATAAACTTAATTTGCTTAATTGGCGGTGGAGGTGGTGTATTTACTTTTGGTGGTGGCGGCACTTCCTCAATAGATGGAGGCGGTGGCAACTCTGTATAATTCAAAACAGCAGGAGGAGCCTTATCTTCCGTCACTTTATCTAATAAAGTTTTAATAAAGGGACCAGCCAAAGCAAAACAAAACAAAAAGACACCTAATAAAAGGGCTTTTGTCATGTTTTCACTATAGATTTCTCTTAAGTAATAGGCACCATAAGCCTTATTTCTATTTTCAAATACGATTTGATTCCTTTCACTTGAAAGTGCATCGTTCCAACCTCTTCCGAATATACTCATAATTTTATGGGGTATTTGGTGCGCCCATTGAGGCAGCATATTGTTGAATAATATTTTTATCTTGCCCTGTAGCTTCCATCAATGCATACTTGGTTATATCTACTACTTTCATTTCATCCAAAATATCCACTACATTTTTATAATTCGATTCATCCAATGGTTTAATGAAAACGAACATGGATTGCTCTTTATTGCCAAAAAGTGCATTTATTTTGGTTTCATTTTCTTGTAATATTTTTCTGATACCACTTTTACTATAATTTGCCTCTTGTAATGTTGCTGGATTAATACCTGGATACCAATAGATTTTATCATTATCGCCTAGCAAAAGTGTAACCACTCTCCTTTCATTAATATCAATTGGCTCAGAATTATCATCCTTTTCTGGAATTCTAATTTCCATTGTTTTAGGCTTATTCATGGTGGTGGTCAATACAAAGAAAGTAAGCAATAAAAATGCTAAATCCACCATTGGGGTCATGTCTATACGAGTAGACATTTTTTTACTTCTTACCTTGCCACCTTTTTTATGACCGCCACCGCCACCTGCTGCTATTTCTCCCATTATTTAACTATTTGTCGTTTTCAGGCGAAGTTAATAAATTAAAAACTGTAACATTTGTTTCTTGAAGTGTTTTCAAAACCTTGTTCACTTCAGGAAATTTGGTATTCTCATCTCCTTTGATGGCTACTCTTAATCGTGTATTGGACAATCGTGCTTGCTTTATCCAATCCACAAGTTCGTTTTGTGCTGTGTCTTTAGGAATACCTGGTTGTTTTACTGCTTTTTGGGCTTTAAGGTCTAACGCTAAGAACTGCTTCATATTTCCCATAGGAATGGCAATACTTGATCCTCCTGCAAATTTTTCCTTCTCCTCTTCAGTAAACGAAATGCCATATTTTTCGCCCATATTAGTAATTAACTGCTTACGAGCCGACTTACCTGAAACATCAATATATACTGCTCCTTCTTTTGACATAGTAAGGGTAAGCACGTCATTTTCGGGTATAATAATTTGCGAATTACTTTTTGGAGTTGTCACTTGTACTGGTTCTTCAGGCCTAAATTTGGCTGTCAACATAAAGAAGGTTACCAAGAGGAAAGCCAAATCCACCATCGGCGTCATATCGATAGTAGGCGAACTTCTATGTGGTTTTACTTTTCCCATAATAAATTATTTCTTACTTAATGAATGAATAGACTAGTGATTTTTAGATGCAAATGATTGCACTATGCTAAATCCAGCCTCATCTATACCATAAGTAAGTGAATCTATTTTAGATGTGAAATAGTTGTAAAATATAATTGCTAACATCGAAGCAAAGATACCGAAAGCGGTATTGATAAGTGCCTCAGAAATACCTGTTGCTAATGCTGCAGTATCAGGAGTACCTGTAGTAGCTAATGCACCAAAGGCTCTAATCATACCCAATACTGTACCAACCAAACCTAATAATGTAGAAATAGAAGCCAAAGTAGCTAAGATAGAAAGATTTTTTTCCAACATCGGCATTTCAAGTTGAGTTGCTTCCTCGATATCTTTAGAGATTCCTAACTCTTTTTTCTCATTATCTAATTCATTATTTTTTCCCATTTCTATGTATTTCAACAAACCTGCTTTAGTTACATTTGCAACTACACCAGCTTGAGCATCACATTCTTTAATTCCTTTTTCAATTTCGCCATTTTTAACAAGCGATCTGATTTTAACAACAAAATCAGCTACGTTTCCTTTGCCACTTGCTTTACCTAATGAAATAAATCTTTCAATAGTTACTACAATTACAGTTAATAAACAAGTCATTAAAAAAGGAACAATGAATCCTCCTTTATGGATCGTACCAAATGTATTTAATGGATGTCCTTTTACTGGATCGCCACCTTCAAAATTAGCAGTACTACCTAACACAAAGATATATATCAAAACTGATACTACAAAAATGATAGGAATTGCAATCATAGCAAACGAAGATTTCATTGCTTGAGCAGAAGAAGAAATTGGTTGTTTAGCACTCATAAAGCCTGTTTTTTTTAGTTTAAAGTAATAATTCTTATTAATGTTAATTTAATGAAAAGCCAAAAATAGTAATATTGTTAAAACATGCAACTATTTTATTCTTAATTTTTAAAGTTTTTTTTAAAAAATATTTTAGTTTAGAATATAAATAACTGATTAATAACGGAAAAAAAATAATTTTATTATCTGCTCAAATTAATTTTCCTTTTTCAAATTCATTTCTCTTTTAATTATGTCTGCCAACGAATTTTCTTTTAATAGGCTTACTGTTTTTGCTCTTACTTCGCTAAACAAATCACGGATGCCACAGGTTTCCTCATCCTTGCATTCATCACATTTTTCGTAATATTTGAATGAAACACATGGCAAATAGGCTATTGCGCCATCAAACAAGCGCATTATATCGGCAATATTTACTAGTTCTGGTGGCTTAATAAGGTAGTATCCACCACCCTTTCCTTTTTTGCTATTTAAAATACCTGCATTTTTTAAATCTAACAAGATAGCTTCAAGAAATTTTTGCGGAATGTGTTCACTTT
>JAGNSF010000088.1 GCA_017988155.1 Flavobacterium sp.
CATGCCGAAGAAGAAGCTGGAGATGTGGCTTTCGCCAAAGAATTAGCTTCATTAGGAGATATTTATGTAAACGATGCTTTTGGAACGGCTCATAGAGCACACGCTTCGACTACCATTATTGCGCAATTTTTTCCAAATGATAAATGTTTTGGAACTTTGCTTGCTAAAGAAATCGAAAGTTTGAACAAAGTATTAAAAAACAGTGTAAAACCAGTAACTGCTGTTCTTGGAGGTTCTAAAGTATCTTCAAAAATTACAGTTATCGAAAATATTTTAGATAAAGTAGACCACATGATTATTGGTGGTGGAATGACTTTTACTTTTGTAAAAGCCTTGGGTGGAAAAATTGGAGATTCTATTTGTGAAGATGACAAACAAGAATTGGCCCTAGAAATTTTGCGTTTAGCCAAAGAAAAAGGAGTTCAAATTCATATTCCGGTGGACGTTGTTGCCGGAGATAAGTTCTCAAATGATGCAAATACACAAGTAGTTGATGTTAGAGCAATTCCTGACGGATGGGAAGGTATGGATGCTGGACCAAAATCATTAGAGCAATTCAAAAAAGTAATTTTAGAGTCAAAAACAATTCTTTGGAATGGACCTCTAGGGGTTTTTGAAATGCCAACTTTTGCAAAAGGAACTATTGCTTTAGGAGAATTTATTGCTGAATCAACAGCTAACGGAGCTTTCTCACTGGTAGGTGGTGGAGATTCGGTAGCAGCTGTAAAGCAATTTGGTTTTGAAGACAAAGTGAGTTATGTTTCTACAGGTGGAGGAGCCATGTTAGAAATGTTGGAAGGAAGAGTTTTACCTGGTATTGCTGCGATTTTAGAATAAGCACTTTTGAAATAATAATCAAGTTATATCAACTTGAACGGAATACAAATAGAAAACCTTAGCGAAGAAATTTTGAGCTAAGGTTTTCTTGATTTTAACTATTTTCCAAATTAGGATAGGGTTCATTTATGTTATTTTTAAGAAGGATTTTCGCGTCGAATTAATCGAAAAAGCTTAAAAAAGCCCTTAAAACTGATTTTTTAACAATATTTATGGAATTTTTTAGTTTGAACCTAGTAAGTTTGTAAAAAATGATTGTATAATCGTTTGGAATATAGCCCCTTGATTACATTAATTATGAAAATAAAACACATTATACTTCCTTTTTTTCTGTTTGTTTCTTTCTCGCTTTTTTCGCAAGAAGTTATAGAAAAATCAGGAATTCCTAAACCAGAAATTAAACTTACCTACTTAGATTCTATCAAAAAAACATTTGTCAAAGATGATTTGGCAGCTTGTGTGGATAGTTTGTGGTTAAAGGAATTAACTAATTTAGACATTTACAACAATCTTACCGAAGATATTCAAACGATTAATATTGACGAAAAAGTGGATTATGAATTATCTACAGATTTGTTAAAAGCGCGATTGCAAGCAATGGATGAGAAATCACCATTTCATATTGAATACAACCAAGGTCTAGAAAACATAATCAAGTCCTTTTTGAAAAACAGAAAGCGTTCTTTTGAGCGTTTAATGGCTGTTTCAGAATATTATTTTCCATTATTTGAAGAGGCATTTGACAAACAAAATGTCCCTCTTGAAATTAAATATTTAGCCGTTGTTGAGTCGGCATTAAACCCGAAAGCAGTTTCTAGAGTGGGCGCTACAGGACTTTGGCAGTTCATGTACCAAACTGGAAAACAATATGGTTTAAAAATAGATTCCTATGTAGATGAACGAAGCGACCCTCTAAAAGCTAGTGAGGCAGCCGCTCAATACATGAAAAATATGTATGCTATTTTTGGCGATTGGGATTTGGTTTTAGCATCTTATAATTCTGGACCAGGGAACGTAGCAAAAGCAATTCGTCGTTCTGGCGGACAACAAAATTATTGGAACATTCGTAAAAACTTGCCTAAAGAAACCCAAGGCTATGTGCCAGCTTTTCTGGCTACAATGTACATTTACGAATACCATAAAGAACATGGGATTGTGCCTGAAAAAGCACCAATTAAACATTTCGCAACCGATACAGTAATGATTAAAAGACAAATGTCTTTCAAACAAATATCAGAGTTGATTGATATTCCTGTAGCTCAATTGCAAGTTTTAAATCCATCGTACAGACTAAATATCGTTCCTGCTTACAAAGACCAAACTCATTTTTTGAGATTGCCTCAAGATAAAATGGCGATTTTTACCTCAAACGAATCCAAGATTTATGCTTATGTCGATAAAGAGGCCAGTTTACGTGAAAAACCATTTCAAATTGTCCGACCAATTGTAGCTCAAGACTCTGTAAATACATTTCAAAAATTGGCACAAGCAAAAGTGCGCTACTATCGTGTTAAGCGTAATGACAATTTAAGTACAATTGCTCAAAAATACGATGTTAAGGTTGAAGATCTTAAAAAATGGAATAATATAAGAGGCAATAAAGTGGCCTACGGCAAGAACTTAAAAATCAACGGAATTGAAACCGATCAAAGTTCGACGGCTGTTGCAAAAGTTGAACTAGATAAAAAAGGAGTTCAGAAAGATAGTGCAGGGGTAGCATCTGCTTCATTTTATGTTGTACAAAAAGGGGATAATTTAAGTGCGATCGCTAAAAAGTTCAACGTTACAGTTGCAGAAATCCAAGAATGGAATAAGCTAATCAATAACAATGTTCAGTTAGGAGCATCTCTTCAAGTTGTTAAAAATCCAACTAACAAAGAAGAAATTGCCGAGACTGTTGAAAGAAAAGATATAGCTTATAGTGTTCAAAAAGGAGATAATTTGGGAAGTATTGCTAAGAAATTTGGCGCTACTATTGAAGAGTTAAAACAATGGAATAACTTAAAATCTAATGCAATTGCTATTGGGAATAGTTTGGTTGTAGCTAAAAATGAGATTGTTATTGACACCAATAAAGCAACTGTTGCAAGTTTTAAAAAGAAAGAACAGTTTTCAAATTCTGCTAAAAAAGAGGCAGAATACTATGTGAAAAAAGGCGATTCTTTATATAGTATTTCAAAAAAATATCCTGGTGTGACTATTTCTGATTTAAAGAAATGGAACAATATTAAAGACGATGAATTGAAACCTGGAATGAAATTAAAAATTAACGGTTAATTCAATGAATCAATATAAATTTGGGCTGTAGTTATAATTGTTTTTGAATCATGAATAAAACCCATTTTTTAAGCCTACTTCTTTCGGTTTTACTTTTTTCATGTTTCAAGAAAGAAACTGACTTAGCCCGAAAAACAACCGGAAAAATCAATACAATTTCAGTAATTATTGACGATCAATTGTGGAATGGGGAAATAGGCGATAGCATCAGAAATACATTTGCCTCTCCAGTAATTGGATTACCCGAGGAAGAACCTCTTTTTACCATTAATCAATATCCTGTTAAGTTATTGGAAGGGTTTGCGACTGATAGTCGCGCTATTCTTATTATAAAAAAAGCAACCAAAACCAGATTTGAAATCAAGAGAAATCAATATGCTTCTCCTCAAAATGTATTTCACATAGCCGGCAAAACGACGGATGAATTATTGCAATTATTAGAAAAACATTCTCCCAATATTATTCGACTAATTGAAAAAGGAGAAATTGCACAGAGTCAAGAAATTAATAAAAAGGCGCTTCTTTCCACTGCATTTTTCAAAAAACAATTCCAGTTAACAATTGAAGTTCCTTCCGATTTTGAAACGGTTTTGAGGAAGCCTAATTTCGTTTGGCTAAAGAAAAATAGTATTAGTGGAAGCAGCAGCTTATTGCTTTACCAGCTGCCATTGAAAAAGATTACACCTTCTAACGTTGCTGTTGATATTCTTAAAATGAGAGATTCCATCGGGAAATACATCCAAGGAACAGAACCCAACACGTATATGATTTGCGAGACAGGGTATACCCCTTATTTTTTCAAATCAAAGTTAGACAATCGATTGGCGTATGAAACTAGAGGCACTTGGCGACTGCAGAATGATTATATGTCAGGCCCGTTTATCAATTATACCATTGTAGATAAAGCGAATAATAGGCTTTTAATTTTAGAAGGTTTTTGTTATTCGCCTTCTAAAGAAAAAAGAGACGTAATGCACGAATTAGAAGCAATTATGCATTCGGTTCATTTACTAAAAAACAATACTTTTACCCCACATAAAAAATAAAATTCATGGCATTAGAATGGAAGATTATTCCTTTTGATTTACTTTCTGTACACGAGTTGTACGATATTCTTCGTTTGCGAAGCGAAATATTTGTTGTTGAGCAAAACTGTGTGTATCTTGATTTGGATGGCAAAGATCAAAAAGCATTGCATCTTTTCGGGACCTTTGAAGGCAAAATAGTTGCACACGCTCGTCTTTTTAAACCAGGAATTTCATTTGTTCACGCCTCAATTGGTAGAGTAACAGTAGATGCAAAACATAGAGAAAAAAAGTGGGGTCACGAATTAATGCGTCAAGCTATTGCTGGAATTTTAGATCATTATGGAGAAACCGAGATTACGATTGGCGCCCAATTGTATTTGAAAAAATTCTATGAAAGTCACGGATTTGTTCAATCGAGCGAAATGTATTTAGAAGATGATATACCGCACATTCAAATGGAGAAAAGTCACTAACACTTTTTAATCACTAATTCTACTCTGCGATCTAATTCAGTGGCTTTGCCCATTGGGAATTGGTTTCCGTAACCTTTAAAAGTCATTCGGGACGGATTGATTTTTCGCATCACTAAGTAGCGGTAGACTGCTTTAGCTCGGTTGTACGATAATTTTCTTTCTTTAGTATCTTTGTCAATAGCATCTGAAAATTGTCTTGGAGTACAACAAACATGACCTTGAATTTCAAATTCTATATACGGATTGTTCTTTAAAAAAGTAACAATTTTATCTAGTACAATTCGGGATTTTATATCCAAATAACTACTCCCAACATTAAAGCGTACATTTTCTAAATAGATACGATCCCCTTTTTGATGTGGCAAATGAAAATCAGAATACAAGCGCGGAATTCCCATAAAAAACTTTGATCTTGCTTGTTGTTCTACTACGACTTCTACCCGGCGATTTTTAGATCGGGTTTGGTCTAGATCAGGCACCGTGTCTTTGTTGACTAAAACCCTTCCTTTGCCTTCTAACGCAATTAATTTTTTTGGATTCAATCCAATGTTTAGCAATATTTTTTCAACGGTACTAACTCTCCTGTCCGATAAATTGAAATTGTAAGGAGCCGTACCCCGATCGTCGCAATATCCAAAAACACGAACCGATTGAATTTGGGTGCTATCTATTTTTTGAAAAAAATCACAAAGAAGGTCTTTTTGGTTTCCTTTAAGAAAGTCCACATCAAAGTCAAAATAAACATTTTGCGTGATTTTTTCTTGAGCAAATCCGCTAAAGAACAATACTAAAAACCCTATTTTAAATAGCTGTTTCATTACATTTTTAAAATGGTTTTGTATTCAATAGGCGAGTTCAATACTTGAACGGCGCGTTTGATTTCAAGATTGTTTTTGAGATAAAATTGGTACAAACCTTCCTGATATTGATATCTTTTAATCAGTTCTTCTTGAATCAAGTTTTTGATTTCTTTCTGATTTTTATCCAACAAAGCATTTTCACTTTTTTGAAGCGCAGTTACTAATTGTTGGTATTCTATGGCAATCGCTTCGTCAATTTGTTCTTTTTTGGCTGCAGTCAAAGTATTTTTCAACGCCAATTCAGTTTGGGTATCAAATGAGAATTTAGATGATTTTAAAAACTGTTTAAAATCTTGGTAATCCGCTTCTGAAACTGTTGGAATCGTGTTGCCTAAGTTTGGATTTTTAAAATAATATTGGGTTGCAAAATTAAAAATGGCATCGTTTCTTTCTAAGGCTTCGGAGATGGCGCTTAATTTTGTTTCTTCCAAGGCGATATCAGGCTGAATTCCACCGCCATCAAAAACGGTTCTTCCTTTTTTGGTTTTAAAAGCGGTGTAATTTTTCTCCTCACGTTTTGTTGCAATTCCGTTTTTGTCTTTGTGGGCATAATCCAAAGCTTGAATGCAACGACCTGATGGAGTGTAATAACGCGAAATAGTTACTTTTAACTGAGTTCCATAGGTCAAATCTACAGGTCTTTGGACTAATCCTTTTCCAAAACTTCGACTGCCAATAATCACCGCTCGGTCCAAATCCTGTAAAGCCCCCGAAACAATTTCTGAAGCCGAGGCACTTCTTCCATTGACAATAATCGCTAATGGAATTTCAGTATCAACAGGCTCTTTCGTTGTTTTGTATGTGTTATTATGTTTGTCGATTTTCGATTTTGTGGTAACAATAATTTCGTTTTTGGGCACAAATAAATTGCAAATAGTTACGGCCTCGTTTAACAATCCGCCGGGATTATTGCGTAAGTCTAGTACGATTCGTTCAGCACCTTCTTTTTTGAGTTGCTCCAAAGCATTTTTAGTTTCTAATCCTGCTTTTTTGTTGAAGTGTGCCAATACAATATAACCCGTTTTATCGTCTATTTTTCCGAAGAACGGCACCGATTTGATTTCAACTTCGTCCAATACAATTTGGGTAGTATTGGTTTTTCCTTGGCGAATATATTTGATGTCAATTTTGGTGTTTTTTGCCCCTTTTAACAATTGTGAAGCATCGTCTTTGAAGTCGGCTATGAGTACATCTCCAATTTGGATAATTTCATCACCCGCTTTTAGTCCAGCTTTGTCTGCAGGGAAATTTTTATAAGGTTCTTTGATGATTAATCGGTCTTCTTTGCGAGTGATTAATACTCCAATTCCAGTATATTCTCCCGTATTGTTGATTTTGAATTTTACTACATCTTGCTCGTTAAAAAAAACGGTATAAGGGTCTAAACTCGCCAACATTCCTTTTATGGCTTTGTCCATTAATTCGCCAGGATTGGTCTCGTCTACATAGTTTTTATTCAATTCCTTGAATAGTGTAGTAAAGATCTCAATTTGCTTAGCTACCTCAAAAAAATCTTCCTTAAAACTTGCGCCAACATACAAAAAGGCAGCGGCAATAACAGGTATAATATATCTTTTTTTGAAGGAGGTAATCATAGTAACGATAGCTTAGATTTAAAGGTCTAAAATAGGAATAATTTGGTAATACTGAGCGGGATGAAAACCGTTTATTTTATCTCTTCTTTTAAAGGAAGGTTGATTTGCGACAAAAACTTTTCAAATAGTTGAATCGTTTTAGTATTAATTTCTTCAAACGACAATCGGTCTTTACTTTGGTAAAAAAGCATTAACGC
>JAGNSF010000089.1 GCA_017988155.1 Flavobacterium sp.
GGTAGTTACAGTGAAACAAAGCTCAAAAAAAGGATTGAAAGTAAACGAAAACGGTATAATTATAAAAGAATAACACCATGATAAAGATCATTACTTGGATTACCAAAATTATCATTACTGTCATAACCGCACTTTTTTTTAGCTCGTGCCATTTTGATTATAATTCTATAAAAGGGAGCGGCACAGTAAAAACAGAAAACAGAACTATTTCGGAAAAATTTACTGGAGTAGATGTTAGTAGTGCTATTGAAGTAACTATTGAACAGGCAGATAAAACCGAAGTGATTGTAGAAGCAGATGACAATTTGCTAAATACAATCAAAACAGAGGTAAAAAACGGAAAGTTGGTTATCTCAAATGAGTCATATGTTAACATTAGAAACGGTGTTCGAAAAGTAACCGTTACAATGCCAACCATTGATTATTTAGAGTCTTCTAGCGCTTCTTCTATAACAAGTAGAAATACCATTAAAGGAAACCAACTTTTCGTCAAGACTTCCAGCGCTGGTTCGGCAAAACTAGACATAGAAATGGAAGCAGTAACAAGTAAATCTAGTAGTGGAAGCAGTATTGAATTGAAAGGATTGGCCATGCAATTAGATAGTCAAGCGTCAAGTGGAAGTACAACTAAATGCTTTAAACTATTGACTAATTCAGTAGTTGCAGACGCATCCAGTGGCTCGTCAATTAATGTGCATCCCATTGTAAGTTTAAAAGCTGAGGCGTCTAGTGGGGCTTCAATAAGATACAATTCGGTTCCGAAAACATTTCAAAAAAATTCAAGTTCAGGCGGAAGTGTAGAACAAGATTAATTTCAATCTATCTAATAAATAAGAAAAATCATTCAGCATGAATGATTTTTCTTATTTTTGTTTAAAACTGATACATCATGAAGTCAAAAATCTATCTTGCAATTTTAACATTACTATTTTCAACAACAGCTTTATTTTCTCAAAAAGCTGAAAAAATAAAAGGGTCTGGTATTCTCAAAATCGCAGAGAAAGAGATCCAATCATTTACTTCAATTGAAGTAGAAGATAATGTTGAAATTAATTTGGAAAAAGGCCAAACTTCTGGAATTAAAATTGAAGCAGATGATAATTTACACGACGTAATCAATGTAGCTGTTCAAAATAATGTTTTAATTATTTCGACGTCAAAAGAGGCCCACGGCTTTAAAAAACTTTCGGTAAGAATTATGTACTCAAAAGATTTAAACTTAGTTACTGCAAAGGGCGAATCAATTGTTAATGCTATACAAGAAATTGTATTGGATAATATTACATTCAAATCAATAAATAAATCGAAACTTTTTTTGAATATCAATGCAAGCAACTTCGGTCTCCAAGCAGACGATAAATCTAAAATAGAACTTAACCTTAAAAGCGAAACTGCTTTTGTCGAATTAAGTAAAAACAGTTCACTAAAAGCATTGATTAATAGTGCCGAATTAAAATGTGATTTGTACCAAAAAGCAACTGCCAATATTGAAGGAGATTCGGATAACACTATTACCCGTATTGATAATTTTGCTGAGTTGAATGCTAAGAATTTCAACATAAAAAAATTAGATCTGACAATTGAAGGCAAAGCAAGTTGTAGTGTTTTTGCAGAGAGCAGTTGTACTATAGAAGCTACTGACAATGCAGAAATTAATTTGTACGGAAATCCCACAATTACTATACGCAAATTGTCTGGAGAAGCCAAATTATTTAAAAAACTCCCTCCGAAAAAATAAATAACGATATAAAAAAAGTCCCGTAATCGGGACTTTTTTTTATTACTGAAAGCTTCTATTAATGACCTTTAGCTGCCAAATAGCGTTCTGCATCTAAAGCCGCCATACAACCTGTACCCGCAGCTGTAATTGCTTGACGATATACATGATCTGCAGCATCACCCGCAACAAAAACTCCTGCTACATTTGTTTTTGATGTGCCTGGAGTATTCATAATATAACCTGTTTCATCTAAAGTGATGTAGTCTTTAAATATACCTGTATTGGGTTGGTGACCAATAGCTACAAAGAAACCCGTTGCTGGAATTTCAAAAACTTCGTCAGTGGTTTTGTTTTTTGCTTTAACACCTGTTACCACTTGTTCGTCTCCCAACACTTCTACTGTATCGTGATTCATTAAAATCGTAATGTTTTCAGTAGCGCGAACACGCTCCTCCATAATTTTAGAAGCTCTAAACTTTTCACTTCGCACCAACATGGTTACTTTTTTACATAATTTAGATAAATAATGCGCTTCTTCGCAAGCTGAATCTCCTGCACCAACAATCACAACTTCTTGATTTCTATAGAAAAATCCATCACAAACTGCACATGCAGAAACACCACCTCCCATTTTTAAATAATGTTGCTCCGATGGCAATCCTAAATATTTTGCAGTTGCTCCAGTTGAAATAATTACAGTCTCACAGTGCAATTCAATACTATCATTAATCCAAACTTTATGAACCGGTCCTGAAAAATCTACCTTAGTAGCCCATCCATCACGAATATCAGCGCCAAAACGTTGTGCCTGAGCTTGCAACTGCACCATCATCTCTGGCCCCGTTACACCATCAACATAACCTGGAAAATTTTCTACTTCATTAGTTGTAGTTAATTGTCCTCCTGGCTGCATTCCTTGGTACAAAATCGGATTCATATTGGCTCTTGCAGCATAAATTGCAGCGGTGTAACCTGCTGGTCCAGAACCTATAATAAGGCATTTAATTTTTTCTATTGTATCTGACATAGTAGTACTTATTTGTATATTTTTTTAAAGATAACAAAGGTAGTTTTTAAATAAAAACAGCAAACAAAAAAACATCATTTTTAGTTATTTAAAAATAATCATTACCTATTTTTGGTTTTGACTTGGTAAAATAAAAATTAATTCTATCTTTGCACTCGCGTTACGGGGTGTAGCGTAGCCCGGTTATCGCGCCTGCTTTGGGAGCAGGAGGCCGCAGGTTCGAATCCTGCCACCCCGACAAAAATCCTTTTTGCTTAGCAAAAGGGATTTTTTTATATTAACCCTTTTCTATTTTATTTGAAACCACTAATCTCTAAAAAAAGTTCAATTAATTCAAAACCATCCTTTTTAACATAGTCAAACAGCAACAAATCAAGCGGTAACAAATGTTAACAAAATAGATTTTCAGAAACGAGAATTAATTGTATTTTTACCATTCTAAATCTGAAAAAATAAATGGGTAAAATCATTGCTATTGCCAATCAAAAAGGAGGAGTTGGAAAGACCACTACATCTGTGAATCTTGCCGCCTCTTTAGGTGTTCTAGAAAAAAAAGTATTATTAATTGACGCTGACCCTCAAGCTAATGCCACTTCGGGATTGGGAATTGATGTCGAATCGGTAGAAATTGGTACTTACCAAATTTTAGAGCATAGCCATACGCCAAAAGAAGCCATCATTAGCTGTTCGGCTCCGAATGTAGATGTAATCCCTGCCCACATTGACTTGGTTGCCATCGAAATTGAATTGGTAGACAAAGAAAATAGAGAGTATATGCTTAAACAGGCATTACAAAGCGTAAAAGATGATTATGATTTCATCATAATTGATTGCGCACCCTCTCTTGGTTTATTAACATTGAACGCACTTACTGCTTCAGATTCTGTTATTATTCCTATTCAATGCGAATATTTTGCATTAGAAGGTTTAGGAAAACTTTTAAATACGATCAAAAGTATTCAAAAAATTCACAATCCTGATTTAGATATTGAAGGGTTATTATTGACCATGTTTGATTCTCGTTTGCGTTTATCTAACCAAGTGGTTGAAGAAGTTCAAAAACATTTTAACGATATGGTTTTTGAAACTATCATCCAAAGAAATATTAAATTAAGTGAAGCGCCAAGTTTTGGCGAAAGCATTATAAATTACGATGCTACAAGTAAAGGGGCAACCAATTACTTGCATTTAGCTCAAGAAGTAATTCAAAAAAATAGCAACTAATTGTATGGCAAAAGCAATAAAAAAACAAGCTTTAGGAAGAGGATTATCTGCATTATTAAAAGATCCAGAAAACGACATTAAATCAGTACATGATAAAAATGCGGATAAAGTCGTTGGGAACATTATTGAGTTAGAAATTGATGCAATAGAGATCAATCCCTTTCAACCTAGAAGCAATTTTAACGAAGAATCATTAAAAGAATTAGCTACTTCTATTAAGGAATTAGGGGTAATTCAACCTATAACTGTTCGTAAATTAGACTTTAATAAATACCAATTAATTTCTGGAGAACGTCGTTTGCGTGCTTCCACATTAGTCGGTTTAAAAACAGTTCCTGCTTACATCCGAATTGCTAATGACAATGAATCTTTGGTGATGGCTTTGGTTGAAAACATCCAACGTCACGACTTAGATCCTATTGAAATTGCGCTTTCGTACCAACGTTTGATGGATGAAATTGAATTGACACAAGAGCAGATGAGTGAACGTGTAGGTAAAAAACGTTCTACGATTGCTAATTACTTGCGCTTATTGAAATTAGATCCTATTATTCAAACAGGTATCAGAGACGGGTTCATCAGTATGGGGCATGGTCGTGCCATCATTAACATTGAAGACTTGGACGTCCAAACTGAGATTTACCAAAAAATAGTAAGTCAAAATTTATCTGTTCGTGATACTGAAGCTTTGGTTAAAAATTACCAAGAAAGTTTAAAACCAAAAGCAGTTACTAAAGTAAAATCATCGTCTTTCGAAGTGGCTCCTGCAGAACAAAAGAAATTTACAGACTATTTTGGAACTAAAGTTGATATCAAAGTTGCTGGAAATGGCAAAGGTAAAATCACTATTCCGTTCCACTCTGAAGAAGACTTCAACAGAATTATCAAACTAATCAAAGGATAGTGCATAAAACTTTTTTCATAGCTATTTTCTTTTTGTTTTTGGGAAAACCCTTCGTTTTTGCACAAGACAAAACTACTCCTCAAAAAGTGGTAAAAGATAGCTTGAAATCTATTAACATTGACCCATTAACACCTGCAAAAGCAGCTTTTTATTCGGCTGTTCTACCTGGTTTAGGTCAAGCTTACAATAAAAAATATTGGAAGATCCCTTTGGTTTATGGAGCAATTGGAACAAGTCTTTATTTTTACATTGATAGTAACAAAAAATACCACCAATATCGAGATGCATACAAACGAAGATTAGAAGGATACAATGATGATAAATTCAATTATCTTGATACTAACCGACTAATTACAGCACAAAAATTCTACCAACGCAATCGTGATTTATCAGCACTATTTGTTGTTGGTTTTTATGCTTTGAACATTATCGATGCCAATGTAGATGCTGCTTTAATCCAATTCAATGTCAACGAAAATTTATCGGTAAATCCGATACTATATCCTGATGCTGTAACATTTAAAGCAAATGTAGGACTAACTCTTAATTATAATTTTTAGAATGAAGTAATTCATTTCTAAATGACTTTAATAAATAACAAAAATGAAAATTGCGCTTTTAGGATACGGTAAAATGGGAAAAGTAATCGAACGAATTGCTTTAGAGAGAGGGCATGAAATTGTCTTGAAAAAAGACGAAAACAATACCTATGATGGTCTTGTTAATGCTGATGTTGCAATTGACTTTAGCGTGCCCATGGCAGCTGTAGAGAATATTTCTAGTTGTTTTCAAGCCAATGTCCCTGTGGTTTCTGGAACAACGGGTTGGTTAGAACGCTATGACGAAATTATAGCGCTTTGCAACGAAAAAAAGGGAGGTTTTATTTCCAGTTCTAATTTCAGCTTAGGGGTCAACTTATTTTTTGAATTAAACGATTATTTGGCTAAAATAATGGCACCATACAATTCGTATTCTGTTGCCATGGAAGAAATTCATCACACTCAAAAATTAGACGCTCCAAGCGGAACTGCAATATCTCTAGCAAATGGAGTTATTGAAAATAGTAATTACACTAAATGGACTTTAGACAAGCCCGCTGCTAATGAAATTCAAATTGAAGCATTACGAGTTGAAGATGTTCCCGGAACTCATACCGTGACGTATAATTCTAATGTAGATAGCATCGAAATCAAACATACTGCACATAACCGTGAGGGCTTTGCACTTGGTGCTGTTATTGCAGCAGAATGGTTAGCTGGAAAACAGGGAGTATTTACAATGAAAGACGTATTGAATCTAGAACGTTAGATTTTTTTGACTTCTTAGATCATTAGAAAAATTAATAATAAACATATTTATAAAAAATAAAAAAATAGATTTTTAAAACTTCCAAAACATCTAAGGAATCTAAAAATCTAATAATCTAACAATCTTAATTATGACACTATCACAATGGTTTATTTTTTTCATAATTGTACAGCTTGTACACTTCATAGGAACTTGGAAATTATACGTAAGTGCAGGTAGAAAAAGTTGGGAAGCTGCAATTCCAGTATACAATGCAATAGTACTTTTAAAAATTATTGGCCGACCAACATGGTGGACAGTATTACTTTTTTTGCCGATTATCAACTTGATTATATTTCCTGTAATATGGGTAGAAACTTTAAGCTGTTTTGGTAAAAATACAACCAAAGATAAAGTGTTAGCTGTTGCTACTTTTGGTTTGTACATTGCCTATGTCAACTATACCCAAAAACTAAACTATGTTGCCGATAGAAGTAATGAACCTGTCAACAAAACTGCCGACACTATTAGCTCATTACTTTTTGCTATTGTGGTGGCTACTTTTGTACATACGTACTTCATACAACCTTTTACCATTCCAACTTCATCCTTAGAGAAATCATTGTTGGTGGGTGACTTTTTGTTTGTAAGCAAAGTCAACTATGGCGCAAGAACGCCTATGACTACTGTAGCGCTTCCAATGGTACATGACACGATTCCTTTGACTAAAAAGAAATCCTACCTTACTTGGCCTGAATTACCCTATTTTAGACTACCTGGTTTTCAAAATATTGAACGAAATGATATCGTAGTTTTCAACTGGCCTATCGATACTGTTTACAAATTTAGAGATCAATCTGGATTGAGAGTAGACAAACCAATCGATAAAAAATCAAATTACGTAAAACGTTGTGTAGGAGTTCCTGGAGATCAATTAGAAATCAAAGACGGCATTGTTTTCGTAAACGGAAAAGAATTGATTTT
>JAGNSF010000090.1 GCA_017988155.1 Flavobacterium sp.
CCAATTCGGTTACTGAGATTTTTGCCCAAAAAAGAGCCATTGTGGATTATTATAAAATCCAAAATGACGAGCTAGAAGCGAATTTGATTGACAATACCTATGTGTCTCAAAAACAAGAAAGTCACGTATCCGTTCAGACTTTCTCTTTTGGAGGCAATTTGACCCGAAACAATTTGAATTTCTATCATTTTGGAGAACGTTTAACGAGTACATTAAACGCAATCACGATTATTGGAGACAAACAACACGTAGATCATTATACCTTAGTTCATCATGCTGCTCCAAATTGTGAAAGTTTCCAAGATTACAAAGGCATCTTTTCAGATCGTTCGACAGGTGTTTTTAACGGGAAAGTGTATGTAGAAAAAGAAGCTCAAAAGACGAATGCTTTCCAAAAAAGTAATAACATTTTGTTGAGCGATAAAGCCACGATCAATGCGAAACCGCAATTGGAGATCTTTGCTGATGATGTAAAATGTTCTCACGGATGTACAGTAGGGCAATTGGACGAAACGGCTTTGTTCTATATGCAACAACGCGGTATTCCAAAGAAAGAAGCGAAAGCCTTATTGATGTATGCGTTTTCGAATGCGGTTATTGAAAGCATCAAAATCCCGGAATTAAAAAACCGAATTACGACTATTATTGCTAATAAATTAGGGGTGAAGTTGGGATTTGACTTATAGTCATTGCGAGTAACGAACTAATCTTAAAATAAAAAGAGCGCAAGGGTTTTATACTTTGCGCTCTTTTGTTTTTATTTTTTGATACTGCGAACAATTCCTCCCAGCAAACCATTAAAATCAAATTCGGGGTCTTCTTTTAATCCCATTCGAACGATAACTAAGTCGTGACTTGGGAAAATTGCCACCATTTGTCCTTGAAAACCGCTGGCGAAATACAAATCTTTTGGTGCATCAGGGAAACGTCCGCTAGCATTGAGCCAAAATTGACCTCCATAACGTCCGTTTGAAGTGTTCGTAGGCGTGGCAACATATTTTGCCCAACTCGGCTTAAAAACCTGTTCTCCGTTCCAATTTCCTTGATGCAAATACAATAAGCCAAACTTCGCCCAATCGCGCGTGGTTGCCCATCCGTAAGACGAACCCACATAATTGCCTGCCATATCGGTTTCCACCAACATCGAGTGCATCCCAATTTTATCAATCAAAGCCGAATACCAAAAATCGAGATATTCTTGATAGGTTTTGAATTGTTTTCTCAAAATTCCCGAAAGCAAATTAGTCGTTCCTGACGAATAGTTCCAATGAGTATTGGGCTGGTAAGCTAATGGTTTTTCGAGTTGCGAACGTGTCATGTCTTCGGCCTGAAAAAGCATTTTAGTCACATCGGATATAGCACCATAATCTTCTTCCCATTCTAAACCAGAGTTCATATGCAGCAAATCGTTGGTAGTGATTTTTTTGCGCTCATCATTAGCCCATTCTGTAATAGGAGCGGGTTGAAAGATGTTAAAACTCCTTTGTTTTTCGAGGATTCCAAATAAAGTAGCAGTAATACTTTTAGTCATTGACCAGCCTAGAATTTTACTGTTTTTATCAAAACCAGTGTCGTATTTTTCGGCAATAATTTTGTCTTTGTAAATCACAATTAGAGAGCGAGTGCGTTTGGTTTTTTGTCCTTTTTTATCAAAAGCATTCTCCACGGTTCGGTTCAATTGATCGTAATCAATGTTAGAAAACACGGTGTCTTTTTGCTCTGCATCGCCATAAGGATAAACTAAGCTGGCTTTTGAAGCGTCTCTTTTCGGGACCAAAAACGGTTTTGAAGTATCAAAATCATCGTTGATTAGGGTAGCACCTAAACCTTCACGATAGATGGCTTTACGCTCTTTTAAGCCTTTAACAGAGGCTGTTGCAAAAAGACCCGCTTCGTCGATTGTGTTTTGTGCCAAATCGATGAGGTCAATATCGTTGTCACCTTGTTCAATCATTTGTTGCGAACGATGGTCGATAAAATGTCCAGAGGCAATGCTTTTTGCCGAAAAACCAGAGATTAAATCGAGTTTAGGGTAGGTGGTAAACCCAAAATACAACAGCCCAATAACAGCTGCAATACCAATAAGTTGGAATATTTTTTTCATTTGGAGTGATTTGAAATTGATGCAATTTAGTAAATAATAAACATAGATTTTACGTATTGAAACAATTTCAAAATCATAACTGTGATAATTTGATAATTTGAGTTGAGCAAAACTTTAATTTTATTAACATCTGTTTGCTAAAAATCCACTTCAATTTTATTACTTTTGTATTTAGAAAAATTCTAAATAAATGTTTGACATTCAAAAAATAAGAGCCGATTTCCCGATACTTTCAAGACAAGTGAACGGGAAACCTTTGGTGTATTTTGACAACGGAGCGACTACTCAAAAACCGCAAGTGGTTATTGATGCGATTGCGACTTATTATCAGGAAATCAACGCGAATATTCACCGTGGGGTGCATACGTTGAGTCAGTTAGCCACGGATGCCTACGAAGCTTCTCGAACTAAAATCCAAAACCACATCAACGCTCAATTTGCACACGAAGTCCTTTTTACTTCAGGAACGACGCATAGCGTGAATTTGGTTGCCAATGGATTTGCCTCGATTTTGAAATCGGGCGATGAGGTGCTGGTTTCGGCTTTGGAACACCACAGTAATATTGTGCCTTGGCAAATGTTGTCCGAAAGAACCGGCGCTGTTTTGAAAGTCATTCCGATGAATGAAAAAGGGGAATTGGTAATGGCAGATTTTGATCAATTACTTTCTGATAAAACGAAAATTGTAACGGTAAATCATATTTCGAATGCCTTGGGAACGATTAACCCAATCAAATATATGATTGATAAAGCGCATCAATTTGGCGCTGCCGTTTTCATTGATGGCGCACAAGCTGTACCGCATTTGAAACCCAATGTGCAAGAATTGGATTGTGATTTTTATGCTTTTTCAGGACATAAATTGTGTGGACCAACAGGAACTGGAATTTTGTACGGAAAAGAAGCGTGGTTGAATAAATTGCCGCCCTATCAAGGTGGTGGTGAAATGATTAAAGAAGTCACTTTTGAGAAAACAACTTATGCCGAATTGCCGCATAAATTTGAAGCTGGAACGCCTAATATTGCCGGTGGAATTGTGTTAGGAACCGCGGTTGATTATATGAATTCAGTTGGGTTTGAGAACATTCAAAAACAAGAAACAGAATTACTAAATTACGCAACGGAACAACTTTTAGCTATTGAAGGATTGAAAATATATGGAACAGCTGAGGCGAAAACCTCGGTGATTTCATTTAATATTGATGGCATTCATCCGTATGATATTGGAACAATTGTTGATAAATTAGGGATTGCGGTTCGAACAGGACACCACTGTGCACAACCGATTATGAATTTCTTTGAAATTCCCGGAACGATTCGTGCTTCGTTTGCGTTTTACAACACCAAAGAAGAGATTGACGTGATGGTTGAAGCGGTTAAGAAAGCTAAAATGATGCTGTCTTAAAATGAAAAAGAGTCTTCTTTTGTTGTTGAGTATTTTAGTTTTTGCAGGATGTGCAGGACAAAAAGCTGGAGATAAAAACGGATTAAAAATAGAATACAAAGCCTATTCTAGAGGTTTTTATCAATTGATTACAATAGAAAACCAAATGGTTTTTGTAACCAAAAGTAGGGATGAAAAACCAGATGGTTTTAGATTGTCAAATGGCGATTGGAATTACATAAAAATGACTGTTCAAGGATTAAATTTAGAATCGCTTCCCAATTTAAAAGCCCCAACCGAAAAGCGATTGTTTGACGGTGCAGCGATTGCTAGTTTGAAAATAACAAAACAAGGGAAAACATTTGAATCTCAAAGTTTTGATCACGGTTATCCGCCAGTAGAAATAGAAAAAGTAGTAAATAAAATGCTTTCTTTTGTGAAGTAAAAAGCAAAGATTAATATGACAATTAAAGAAATACAAGACGAGATAGTAGACGAGTTCTCGATGTTTGACGACTGGATGCAGCGTTACGAATACATCATTGAGCTAGGTAAAAACTTACCCTTAATCAAAGAGGAGTTCAAAACAGAAGAGAACATCATAAAAGGCTGCCAATCTAAAGTGTGGCTACAAGGCGAACAACTGGGAGACCTTATTGCTTTTACAGCAGATAGCGACGCTATATTAACCAAAGGTATTATCGCCATTTTGATACGGGTTTTTTCAAATCAAAAGCCAGCGGATATTTTGGAAGCCGATATGGATTTTATAGACGCCATTGGATTAAAAGAACATTTGTCACCCACTCGCGCTAACGGACTCGTTTCAATGATTAAAAATATAAAAATGTATGCCTTGGCATTTCAGGCTAAACAGTAATTTTTTGATTACCATATAAGGCATATAAGAAAGTATAAGATTTATATACTATTTAAAAACAGATGCCTTTGGATTATAAAAACATTTTGTGAACGGACTCGTTTCCATGATAAAAAATATAAAAATGTATGCCTTGGCATTTCAGGCTAAACAGTAATTTTTTGATTACCATATAAGGCATATAAGAAAGTATAAGATTTATGAACTATACAAAACAAGATTTAAAAGACTTGGTTTATAAAGTAAACGGTGCAGCAATTGAAGTTCATAAGCATCTTGGACCAGGATTGTTAGAAAGCGTTTATCATAAATGTTTAATTCGAGAACTTGAGTTAAAAGAGATTAAATTTCAGTCTGAACTTTCGATACCAATAGAATATAAGGGGATCGAAGTTAATGCCGAATTAAGATGCGATTTGATAATTGAAAATAAACTAGTTGTTGAATTAAAATCAGTATCAGAAATGAAACCTATTTTTGAAGCACAAATTTTGTCGTATATGAATTTACTTAATGTGCCAATGGGATTATTAATCAATTTCAATGTAACCAATATTTACAAAGAAGGTCAAAAAACATATATTAACAAACTATATAATCAAATTTGGGATTAACGTATTAATCAAGGCTTATATTACCTTATATGCCTTATATGGTTAAAAAAATTAAACAGTCAAAAAACAAAAAATATGACACAAGAAATAGACACTAACGAATTAGGAGAAGCAATTGTAAAAAAATTAAAAACGATTTACGATCCTGAAATTCCGGTTGACATTTACGAACTTGGATTGATTTATGATGTAATGGTGAATACCGATTACGAAGTGAAAATCTTAATGACCTTAACCTCTCCTAACTGTCCTGTAGCCGAAAGTTTACCAAGGGAAGTAGAAGAAAAAGTGAAGTCAATTGAAAACGTTAAATCGGCTGATGTAGAGATTACATTTGATCCACCTTGGAGCAAAGACTTGATGAGCGAAGAAGCAAAACTAGAGTTGGGAATGTTATAAAATTTGTTTAATGTTTCAAGTTTCAGGTTGCTCAACTTGAAACTTGAAACTTGAAACTTCTCAAATGGAAGAAATAGTAAATAAAGTAGCCCAGAGTTCTTTGATGGTATTCGATTTAGAAGATTACTATCCAGATGATCATGTGGTTGATTTAGATGTCTCGCAATGGTTAGCCGAAGGGCTTATCCTGAGAGAAACCGATTTTAGATCGCAATTAAAAGAGTACGATTGGTCTCCATTTGAAGATAAATATGTAGCTTTATTCTGCTCCACCGATGCTATTTTGCCTGCTTGGGCATTTGCTTTAGTGTCAGTTCATTTAGCCCCTTTTGCATTAAAAATCATTCATGGAACCAAAGAATCAGCCATTATTGAATGGTACCAAGACATTTTAAACAAGTTGGATTACACGGATTATTTTGAAAACTCAGTTATTTTGAAAGGCTGTTCCAAAAAAGCAGTTCCCAATCAAGTCTATACCTTGACAATTCAAAAATTAATTAAAGTTGCTAAAAGTGTGATGTTTGGCGAAGCTTGTTCGGCTGTGCCCTTGTTCAAGTCAAAGAAATAATCCCAATCAACATTAAAACAACAAAGCCCTCGTTTAGGAGGGCTTTTGTATTATTCTTCTTTTTCGATTGCGTCTTTGTAATCCGGATACAAGAATTTATTATAAGGGAAACGCGTAATGTGTATTTGTCTAACCGCTTCATACACTCGTTCTCTAAATTCTTCGAAGTTTTCTTTTTGTGTAGCCGAAATAAACAAAGCATTTTGTTCGCCTAAACGATTCATCCATGTCGATTTCCATTCGTTTAGCGTATAATGACGCGTTGTTTTTTCAGTAATTAAATCGTCTTCATCGATCGTTAAATGTTGGTACGAATCAATTTTGTTGAACACCATAATCACCGGTTTGTCATTGGCTTTGATGTCTTGCAAAATTTGGTTTACGGCTTCAATATGATCCTCAAAATCGGGATGAGAAATATCCACAATATGCAACAATAAATCTGCCTCACGTACCTCATCCAGTGTACTTTTGAAAGAATCTACCAATTGAGTAGGCAATTTTCGAATAAACCCTACCGTGTCCGAAAGTAAGAACGGTAAATTTTTGATTACTACTTTACGAACGGTGGTGTCCAAAGTGGCAAACAATTTATTTTCTACAAACACTTCACTTTTTCCAACAGCATTCATCAAGGTCGATTTTCCCACATTGGTATAACCCACCAAAGCCACACGTACCATAGCGCCACGATTGCTTCGTTGAATGCCCATTTGTTTGTCAATTGTTTTGATTTTGTCTTTCAAAAGGGAAATTCGGTCTCTAACAATACGACGGTCGGTTTCAATTTCGGTTTCACCAGGACCACGCATCCCGATTCCTCCTTTTTGACGTTCCAAGTGCGTCCAAAGACCCGACAAACGAGGCAATAAATAAATACATTGTGCCAATTCTACTTGAGTTCTGGCATAAGAAGTTTCGGCTCTTTGAGCAAAAATGTCTAAGATTAAATTGGTTCGATCTAGAATTTTGCAATCAATAATTCTAGAGATATTTTTTTGTTGAGAAGGCGTTAATTCGTCGTCAAAAATAACAGTTGAAATCTCGTTTTCCTTGACATACAAATTGATTTCGTCTATTTTTCCAGTACCTAAAAAAGTTTTCGGATTCGGCTTGTCCATTTTTTGCCAAAAACGCTTCACCACTTGTCCTCCAGCGGTAAAAGTTAAAAACTCTAATT
>JAGNSF010000006.1:0-22377 GCA_017988155.1 Flavobacterium sp.
TATACTTTGCTGCAGTTACTGCTTCAATGGAAATGGCTAAAGAAGAAGGCCCATATTCTACTTTCAAAGGATCTCCAATTTCTCAAGGAGAATTCCAACACAACCTTTGGGGAATGAAAGACGAAGAATTATCAGGTCGTTGGGATTGGGCATCTTTGCGTAAAGAAGTAGTGGAGCATGGAGTTAGAAACTCGTTATTAGTAGCGCCAATGCCAACAGCTTCTACTTCTCAAATTTTAGGTAACAACGAAGCTTTTGAACCGTATACTTCTAACTTGTATACACGTCGTGTATTGTCAGGAGAATTCATTGTAGTTAATAAGCATTTATTACATGATTTAGTGGAGCGTGGCTTATGGAATGAATCGTTGAAACAGCAAATCATGCGCGAAAACGGATCTGTTCAAAACATTGATGTGATTCCGCAAGATTTGAAAGAATTGTACAAAACCGTTTGGGAAATGTCAATGAAAGATATCATCGATATGTCACGTCACAGAGGGTATTTTATTGACCAATCACAATCGTTGAACTTGTTCATGCAAGATGCGAATTATTCTAAGTTAACATCGATGCATTTCTACGCTTGGCAATCAGGTTTAAAAACAGGAATGTATTACTTAAGAACAAAATCAGCAGTAGATGCGATTAAGTTTACTGTAAACAATGATAAAAAACAAGAGCCAGAAGCAGTAGTTGAATTAGAAGTGAAGGAACAACCTATTGCAGTAGTTAATGAAGCAGTTGAAATGACCGCCGATGAATACAGAGCGATGATTGAACAAGCACGTAACGCAGGTCCTGAAGATTGCGAAATGTGTGGTTCATAATAATTACAATCTGCTTAAGGGCAAATAAATAGTAAAACAGCTGTCATTTTTGATGGCTGTTTTCATTTCATCAAAAAAGCTTCCAGCCTATAAAGGTTTGGAGCTTTAAATCATTTATTTTCAAAATGCATTACCTCACTAATGAATTAGTATTTCCTCCCGTTGCTACAGCTAGCGAAGACGGCTTTTTAGCTATTGGTGGAGACTTATCCTCGGATCGATTAGTATTGGCATACAAAAGTGGTATTTTTCCTTGGTTTGAAGCGGGTGATCCTATATTGTGGTGGTCGCCCAATCCCAGAATGGTATTATTTTTTGATGATTTAGTAGTTTCCAAAAGTATGCGAAACATTTTAAATCGAAACACATTTAAAGTAACCTTTAATCAAGATTTTAGAGGTGTGATTTCCAATTGTCAAAAAATTAAAAGAGAAGGGCAACAAGGAACTTGGATTACCAATGAGATGATTGAAGCCTATTGTAAGTTAAATGAATTAGGCATAGCCAAATCGGTTGAGGTATGGCAAGACGATGAACTAGTTGGTGGTTTGTACGGAGTTGACTTAGGAACTATTTTCTGTGGAGAAAGTATGTTTTCAAAAGTAGCCAATGCTTCTAAAGTAGCTTTTATTAATTGGTCACGCCATTTAAAAGCAAATAATTATAAGTTGTTGGATTGCCAAATTTACAATCCGCATTTAGAAAGTTTAGGTTGTCGTGAAATCGCAAGAGATGAATTCATTGAAATTTTGAAAAGCTAAAGTAAATAGCAATCCTGAAGTTTCGGAAAAAAATCAATTCGTAAATCGTAAATCGTACCTCGTATATCGTACCTCGTAAATCGTAATTAGCTAGTTCTTTTCCAACAATCCGCCACGTGATCGTCTACCATTCCGGTGGCTTGCATATGAGCATAGACTACTGTCGAACCTACAAATTTAAAGCCGCGTTTTTTCAAATCTTTACTAATGGCATCCGAAAGTGGAGTAGTAGCAGAAATGTCTTTCATAGTCTGTGGTTGATTCACAATTGGCTTGCCATCTGTAAATTGCCAAATGTACTTGCTGAAACTACCGAATTCTTTTTGAACTTCCATAAAAGCAATTGCATTAGTTATTGTAGCACGCACTTTTAATTGATTGCGAATAATTCCAGCGTCTTGTAATAATTCTTGAATTTTTTTTTCGCTATATAACGCTATTTTTTGGTAATCAAATTGGTCAAAAGCCATGCGGAAGTTTTCCCTCTTTTTCAGAACGGTGATCCAACTCAATCCTGCTTGAAAAGTTTCCAAGATTAGAAATTCAAATAATTTTTGGTCGTCATAAACAGGAACTCCCCATTCGTGATCGTGATAGGCTTCGTAGATTGGAATACCCACACACCATTTACATCTGTTTTTATCCATTTTCGGCTGTTATATCGCTATCTAAATAGTTTTTTATAATTCGGTGCCCCCAATAAATTAAAGGCGTTAAAAGTATCGCTATGCCTAATTTAAAAGTATAGCCTGTTAAGGCGGAGCCCATAAACGTTTCAAAGTCAATTTTTCCAGGTAGCCAAAATGCAATTCCCAATACAATAAATGAATCAAATAACTGTGACACTACTGTGGATCCTGTTGCTCTAAGCCAAATCCTCTTATCACCTGTTTTGTTTTTGAAAAACCAAAAAACAGTTACGTCAATTAATTGCGAAACTAAGAAGGCTATAATACTTCCGACAATAATCCACATGCTTTGTCCGAAAACAGCCTGAAATTGTTCGTCACTTACTGGGCTAATTCCTTTAGCAGCTGGAATGGCAATTCCAAGAAGTAAAATGATAAACGCATAAGCGATTAAACAAGCGGTAAGAATAGACAGTCGGCGAACGCCTTTTTCGCCAAAGTATTCATTGATTAAATCTGTAGTTAAAAAAACAATTGGCCAAGGTAAAATTCCGATACTCATTACAAATGGACCAACTTGAATTAGCTTTCCCCCAATTAATTCGGCAACCACGGCATTGGTAATGAAAATACCTGCTAGGATTACAAATACGATGTCTTTTTTGGATTTGAACATTGGTGCAGTGTTTAGTATTTCAAACTTACTATTTTTATTTTTAATTATTGCTACAAAAAAATCCCATTCCGTTAGGAATGGGATTTTATATTTGAGATAAAAAAATCTACTTTAGATTAACCTAAAGCAGCTCTTTTAAATCCAGTAACAGTCAAGTTAGCATCTACTGATTTTACGTAAGCAGCCACATTCATAGAACCATCTTTGATATAATCTTGGTTTACTAATGTATTGTCTTTGTAAAAACGTTGGATTTTTCCTTTAGAAATGTTTTCCAACATTGCTTCTGGTTTTCCTTCAGCTCTCAATTGCTCTTTTGCGATTTCAATTTCTTTTTCAATAACAGCAGCATCAACACCAGCTTCGTTCAAAGCAATTGGGTTCATAGCAGCAGCTTGCATAGCTACGTTTCTTGAAGCTTCTTCAGCTCCAGCAACATTAGCAGATAATGAAACTAAAGTAGCGATTTTGTTTCCAGCGTGGATGTAAGAACCAACGAAGGCTCCTTCTAATCTTTCGAAAGAACTGATTTCAATTTTTTCTCCGATTACTCCTGTTTGCTCGATTAATTTGTCAGCTACAGTGATTCCGTGGAAATCAGTTGCTAAGAATGCTTCTTTAGAATCAAAGTTCAAAGCTAAAGCAGCTAATTCTTGTGCCAATTTCACGAAAGATTCGTTTTTACCAACGAAGTCAGTTTCACAGTTTAATGAGATAACAACACCTGATGTTTTAGCGTCGTTTACAACAGCGATAACAGCGCCTTCTGTAGATTCTCTATCAGAACGGTTAGCTGCTACTTTTTGTCCTTTTTTACGTAAGTTTTCGATCGCTAAATCAAAATCTCCGTCAGCTTCAACCAAGGCTTTTTTACAGTCCATCATACCTGCACCTGTGATTGTTCTTAATTTATTTACGTCTGCAGCAGTAATTGTTGCCATAATTTTTTTAATTTAAAGATTAAAAGATTGAAAAATTTAAGGACTAAGTATCAATTGTAATAATTAATATTTTGTAATCTTTAAATCCTTCAATCTTTAAATGGTTTTATTTATTCTTCAGTTGCTGGAGCTTCAGCAGCAGGAGCAGCTTCTACTTCAACAGCAGCTTCTACTTCAACAGCAGGAGCAGCAACTTCTTCAGCGTCTTTTTCAGATCCTCTATCAGAAAGACCTTCAACAACAGCTGCAGTAACTAAAGTTAAAATTTTATCGATTGATTTAGAAGCATCATCATTTGCAGGGATTACGTAATCAACCTCTCTTGGGTCTGAATTCGTGTCCACCATTGCGAAAACTGGAATGTTTAATTTTTGAGCTTCTTTTATTGCGATGTGTTCTGCTTTGATATCAACTACGAACAAGGCTGCAGGTAGTCTAGACATGTCAGCGATAGAACCTAAGTTTTTCTCTAATTTAGCACGAAGACGATCTACTTGCAAACGCTCTTTTTTAGAAAGAGTCATGAATGTTCCGTCTTTCTTCATTTTATCAATAGTAGCCATTTTTTTAACAGCTTTACGGATAGTTACGAAGTTAGTCAACATTCCACCTGGCCATCTTTCAGTGATGTAAGGCATGTTTGCAGCTTTAGCTTTCTCAGCTACGATATCTTTTGCTTGTTTTTTGGTAGCAACGAATAAGATTTTTCTACCTGATGCAGCGATTTTTTTCAAAGCTTCATTAGCTTCTTCGATTTTTGCTGCAGTTTTATATAGATTGATAATGTGGATTCCATTACGTTCCATATAAATGTAAGGAGCCATGTTTGGATCCCATTTTCTAGTCATGTGTCCGAAGTGAACACCTGCTTCTAGTAATTCTTTTACTTCAACTTTGTTTGCCATTTTTTGTACTAGTTTACGTTCTGTTGATTAGCAATGTTTTTTTTAGATTTTTGGATTTTTAGATTTTTGGATTTTTCAATCTTGCTTTCTAATAATCTAGTAATCAATAAAATCATTTAGATGCTAAACTATTCCCTACCTCGGTAGGAGCAACAATAACTG
Source organism: Flavobacterium sp. (assembly GCA_017988155.1). GTDB lineage: Bacteria > Bacteroidota > Bacteroidia > Flavobacteriales > Flavobacteriaceae > Flavobacterium. The sequence goes on from JAGNSF010000006.1 coordinate 4,905, forward strand.
TGTTTTTAAATTCAATAATAAATGAACGATGTCTTGTCCCATTTGAACAAGACAGGTAATATTAACGTTTAGAGAATTGGAATCTCTTACGAGCTTTCTTCTGACCGAATTTCTTACGTTCAACCATTCTAGGGTCTCTAGTTAATAAACCTTCTGGTTTCAAGATAGCTCTGTTTTCAGCATTTACTTCACACATTACACGTGCTAATGCCATTCTTACAGCTTCTGCTTGACCAGTTGAACCACCTCCGTAAACATTTACTTTTACGTCAAAATTGTTAGCGTTCTCTGTCATAGACATTGGTTGTAACACTTTGTACTGTAAAGTAGCAGTTGGAAAGTAAGTTGCGAATTCTTTTTTGTTTACAGTGATTACTCCTGTTCCTTCCGAAACATAAACACGTGCAACAGCGGTTTTTCTTCTACCGATTTTGTGAATAACTCCCATTACTTAAGATCGTTTAGGTTAACAGTTTTCGGTTTTTGAGCGCCTTGTTTGTGCTCAGAACCTACAACAACATTTAAATTTCTAAAAAGTTCAGCTCCTAATTTGTTTTTAGGTAACATTCCTTTTACAGCTTTTTCTACTAATAAAGCTGGGTTTTTTGATTGCAATACTTTTGCAGTCAAAGTTCTTTGTCCTCCAGGGTAACCAGTGTGACGGATGTAGGTTTTCTCATCCAATTTGTTACCTGTAAGGTTGATTTTCTCTGCGTTAATAACGATTACGTTATCTCCACAGTCCACGTGCGGTGTATAACTTGGCTTGTATTTACCTCTCAAAATCATAGCGACTTTTGAAGCAAGACGACCTAAGTTATGACCATCAGCATCAACAACAATCCACTCTTTTGATACAGTGGCTTTGTTAGCTGAAATTGTCTTGTAGCTTAATGTGTTCACAATTTTTATTTTTAATTAAACATTCCATCCCCAATAAAGGGGATGCAAAAGTACAATTATTTTTCTGAAATACAAATAGTCCTAAAATATTATTTGGTTCTGATTATCAGCAGCTAAAGGATTTGTTTTTAGGCTTTCACAAGTTTTTAATTTTTTTGAGCTTCTTTTTTGTTGAAATTGGCTTTGGTATTTCAAAAAGTATTGATTTTTCAGTGCTTTTTTGAATTATAATCTTTTCGTCATTGGCCAAATCGCGTCATTCAACCATTTTTTTTCTTATTTTAGCATTTTAAACTCCACATATGAAAGCTAAAGCAACACTAAAACAAATCGCCAAAGAACTTAATGTTTCTGTTTCTACAGTTTCTAAGGCGCTGAATGATAGCCCGGAAATTAGCGAGCAAACTAAAATCAAAATAAAAGAATACGCTAAACTTAAAAATTACAAGCCTAACGTTATTGGTTTAAATCTAAAGAATAGAAAAACAAAAACAATTGGTGTTATTATACCTAATATTTTGAATTCGTTTTTTGCTAAAGTTTTTAGTGGAATTGAAAAAGTGGCTGACGAAAAAGGATACAATGTTATTATGTGTATTTCTAATGAGTCTTTGGAAAAAGAGGCGCATACGTTAGAGATGCTGAGTAACGGAACCATTGATGGATTTATTTTGTCGGTTTCAGAAGAGGCGCAAAAGCAAAACAACTACGATCATTTTAAAGAAATTATTAATGACGGAACACCAATTGTGATGTTTGATCGAATTGCTGAAGGAATTGATTGTGATAAAGTAGTTGTAGATGATTTCGATTCGGCTCTAGATTCTACCCAGCGTTTAATTGATTTAGGCTGTAAAAATATTGCCTTACTTTCATCTGTTGACAATCTGAGCGTAGGTAAATTGAGATACGAAGGATATTTAAAAGCATTAGAAAAAAATAATATCCCAGTTAACACGAATCTTATTGTGAGAACTGACTCAGAAGAGGATTTGAAAGTCCAAATGGAGGAAGTTTTTGCCAATAATAAAATTGATGGCATCTTCGCTTTGGAAGAGAATGATTCGGTTGCGGCTTTAAAAATTGGTTTGAAAAAAGGCTATAAAATCCCCGAAGAGCTTTGTATTATTGGCTTTGCCGATGGTATTTTAGCTTCAAGAAGGCTTTCGCCAAGTTTAACTACGGTCAGTCAACACGGAATAGAAATTGGTGAAGAAGCGGCTAAGTTATTAATTAAGCGCTTGGAAGATGATTCGGAAGAAGAACCACCTTATGAAACGAAAGTAATTAAAACGGTGCTGAAAGAACGTGAAACTACGGCAAGAGTATAAAAACAAAAAATCCATTCATTAGAATGGATTTTTTTATTGAATTAATGAGCTTCTAGCCAATCTTTCCCTATTCCGATTTCCACTTCTAAAGGAACACTTAAAACAACGGCTTGTTCCATCTCGTGTTTGATCATCGGTTGAATTTTTTCTAATTCACTATTGTGAACGTCAAATACTAATTCGTCATGAACTTGCAGTAACATTTTTGATTTCCAATTCTCAGCAATCAATCGTTTATGAATGTTAATCATAGCAATTTTGATAATATCGGCAGCACTTCCTTGAATCGGTGCGTTGACCGCATTTCGTTCAGCTGCACCTCGCACAATTGCATTGGCCGAGTTGATGTCTTTTAAATAACGTCTTCGACCTAAAATAGTCTGCACAAATCCATTCTCTCTAGCACTTTCAATTTGATCCTGAATATACGATTTTAGTTTTGGATAAGTAATGTAGTAGGCTTCAATTAACGCTGCACTTTCAGCACGAGAAAGTGAAGTTTGATTACTTAACCCAAAAGCCGAAACTCCATATATAATTCCGAAGTTGACCGTTTTAGCATGACTACGTTGTTCTTTGGTCACTTCCTCCAAAGGCACATTAAACACTTTGGCAGCGGTACTTTTATGAATGTCTTCTCCTTGCTGAAAAGCTTTGATCATATTCTCCTCTCCACATAAAGCGGCAATAATTCGAAGTTCTATTTGCGAATAATCGGCAGATAGTAAGCTGTAGTTTTCGTCTCTAGCAATAAACGCCTTTCTAATTTGTCTTCCACGCTCAGTACGAATTGGAATGTTTTGTAAATTCGGATTATTGGAACTCAAACGACCAGTAGCGGCTACGGTTTGCATATAATCTGTATGAACACGATTCGTTTTGGTATCTACTTGCAAAGGCAATGCTTCAACATAGGTGTTTTGTAATTTGATTAGCGAACGCCAATCTAAAATAGCACTTACAATTTCGTTGTCCTTAGCCAAATAACTTAAAATTTCCTCGCCAGTTGCATATTGACCAGTTTTGGTCTTTTTTTGTTTGGCACCGCCAATTTTAAGTTTGTCAAACAAAATATCTCCCAATTGTTTTGGAGAAGCCAAATTGAATTTTTCTCCCGCAATTTCATAAATCCGACTTTCTAATTGAGCAATATCATCTCCTAATTCTTTTGAAAGTGATTTTAAAAATGGAACATCCAGATTGATTCCTTCTTTTTCCATGCTTGCCAAAACTCCCACTAAAGGAATTTCAATTTCTTCAAATAGTTTTTTAGTATGTGTTTTGTCTAATTCGGAATTGAAAATTTCAGAAAGTTGTAAAGTGACATCAGCATCTTCAACTGCATATTCTTTGATTTCTTCCAAAGGAACATCGCGCATCGATTTCTGATTTTTCCCTTTTTTGCCAATTAATGCTTCAATAGATTGAGGGGCATATTTCAAATAGGTTTCAGATAATATATCCATATTATGACGCATGTCGGGATTAATCAAATAATGCGCAATCATAGTATCGAATAATTTACCTTTTACAGTAATGCCATAATTGGATAATACTTTTAGGTCGTATTTTAAATTTTGTCCTATTTTTTCAATGTTTTCATTTTCGAAAAAAGGAATAAATTTCTCAGTTAAGGCTTGAGTTTCTGTTTGATTTTCGGGAAATGGAACATAGAACCCTTTTCCTTTTTCATAAGAAAACGAAATCCCAACTAATTCAGCATGTAAAGCGTCTAATCCAGTAGTCTCAGTGTCAAAACAAACTGATTTTTGGTTTTGCAGGTTTTGCAATAATAATTTGATTCCTAAATCGCCCTGAATGATTTGGTATGAATGTTCCGTGTTTTCTAATGAACTATAATATTGATGACGCGTTTCTTCTGAACCTTCGTCTATTGCACTTCCAAAAAGGTCAAATTGATCTTCGCTTTTTGGTTGCGGTTTTTTATAAAGTTTAGCTTCGTCAACTGCTGGTGCTGCTTCTCCTTTTCTAAAAATGGCGTCAAATTGTTCAGCCATCCTACGAAATTCCAATTCGTTGAATAAAGCGTCGGTTTTGTCTACGTCGGGAGTAGATAATTCGTAATCCGTTTCGTTAAATTGGACAGGACAGTCTAACAAAATAGTCGCCAAAGTCTTGGATAAAAGCCCTTTTTCCTTATTGGCTTCAATATTGTCTTTCATTTTTCCTTTCAACTTGTCGGTGTTAGCCAATAAGTTTTCCATGGAACCAAATTCCTTCAATAATTTCTTAGCAGTAACTTCTCCTACACCTGGTAGTCCAGGAATATTATCTGCCGCATCGCCCATCATTCCAAGAAAATCAATCACTTGCTCCGGTCTTTCGATTTCAAATTTTGCCAACACTTCTGGAATACCCCAAATTTCGATTCCGTTTCCCATTCGGGCAGGTTTGTACATAAAAATATTTTCTGAAACTAATTGAGCAAAATCCTTATCAGGGGTTACCATAAACACTTGAAAGTTTTCCTTTTCGGCTTGCTTAGCAATAGTACCAATTAAATCATCTGCTTCGTATCCTTTTACTTCAATGATTGGAATATGCATGGCTCGAAGTAATTCCTGTATATAGGGAACTGCAATTTTGATTGCTTCAGGGGTAGCGTCACGATGCGCTTTGTACTCTGGATAAATATCATTTCTTAAATCACTTCCGCCTTTATCAAAAGCAACGGCTAGATGATCTGGCTTCTCTCTTTTAATTACATCCATCAAAGAATTCATAAAACCCATAATCGCTGAAGTATCTAATCCTTTAGAGTTGATTCGGGGATTTTTTATAAAGGCATAATACCCTCTGAAAATTAAGGCGTATGCATCAAGAAGAAAGAGACGTTTTTTAGTTGACATTGAAAATTAATTTCTAAATATTGAATCTGTAAAAATAAGTAAACCGAATGAAAGATTTCTTGAAGAGTTAAATTTTAATCAATAAAAAACTTTTTGAGAAAATTATGTTGTTATTTTGTCTCCAAAATTGTCAAATTATGATTTTTGGATTAGTTGTTTTCTTTCTTATTTGGTGTGCTATTGAATGGTTTTCATTTCAGGCAGTTCGCACTCTTTTGAAGCGAGAAAAAATGGTGCTGGCATACCAAATTATTTCAGCAATTATAGCTGTATATTTATTGTATACTATTTCTCAATTTGATAGATCTGTTGGGCAAACTAGAAAAACAATGATTGTTCTAGCCATTGCCTTAATGGTATATATCCCAAAAATACTTTTGGCTATAATCATGATAACGGAAGATGTGTTTAGAGTTGGAAAGGGTTCGGTAACCTATTTAGCTAAGAAAAAAAGAGATCAACCTTTTATCGCCTCTCGAAGAAAATTTGTGAGTCAGTTGGGTTTAGGTTTGGCGGCCATTCCATTTTTGTCAGTTTTGTATGGGATTTTTGAAGGCAAATACAATTTTAAAGTAATTAAACAACCCATCTATTTCCCTGATTTACCAGACGAATTTGATGGGTTTAAAATCACACAAATTTCAGATATTCATAGTGGAAGTTTTGATAATCCTGAGAAAATTAATTATGCTATTGATTTGATAAACGAACAAAATTCAGATATGATTTTGTTTACTGGAGATATAGTCAATACCCACGCTAAAGAAATGATTCCGTGGATAGAAACATTTAAAAGAATCAAAAAACATAATTACGGAAAATTTTCGGTTTTGGGGAATCATGATTATGGAGAATATGTAAGTTGGCCAACTCCAGAAGATAAAGAGACAAATTTCCAAGCTATTAAAAATTTATATGGGCAAATTGATTTTGAATTACTTTTGAATGACCATACGATTATTGAGAAAGGTGCTCAAAAAATAGCATTAATAGGTGTAGAAAACTGGGGCCATAATTTCAAGAAAGCAGGCGATATTAATAAGGCTTCGAATGGTTTGTCAAATAATGATTTTAAAATTTTAATGAGTCATGATCCAAGTCATTGGGATTATGAAGTACAACATCATGAGAAAAATTTCCATTTGACATTATCGGGTCATACCCACGGGATGCAGTTTGGAATTGAAATCCCAGGATACTTCAAATGGAGTTTGGCACAATATGTGTATAAGCAATGGGCAGGATTGTATGAAAATAAAGGCAGGTATGTCTATGTAAATCGCGGTTTTGGTTTTCATGCGTACTCTGGAAGAGTAGGAATTATGCCAGAAATTACAGTAATAGAGCTAAAAAAAGGCAATAAATTAGTGTAATTAACTAAAAATACTACATTTGTAAAATATTTATCTCTTTTTAAGCAGATTATAAAAATTAAATTTTTGGTTTTATGTCAAAATTTGGAGAACTTATAAACGCGCAAATCCCAGTGTTAATTGATTTTTACACTGATTGGAACGAGTCTTCGGTATCAATGCATCCTGTAATAAGAGATGTTGCGGCTGCACTTGGCGACAAAGCTAAAGTGATTAAGATAGATGTCGATAAAAATCAAGAACTAGCTGAGGCACTCAGAATCAAAGGTCTTCCAACTCTTATGATTTATAAAGAAGGTCAGATGGTTTGGAGACAAGCAGGAGAACTTGATGCTAACGCTATCATTAATTTGGTACAAGAACAATTGTAACATTTGTTAAAGTTATATTCAAAAAAGTTTTATGATGTATTTCGTAGAACTTTTTTTAGTTATAATTGGTTGTTGTTTTGTGTTTTTGCCCAGCAGTTATAAATATTAAAGTATTCGATTATTTTAAATATTAAAAAAAACACTATATTTGCATCGTTATTTATTAAAATCTAGATAATGAGGGGACTAATCGTCCCCTCTTTTTATACAACTATGACGTTCAAAGAAAAAGTAAATACGCTAGTAGAGGAATGCCTTGTAGATAAACCAAGTCTTTTTTTAATTGACTTGACTATTACAGATGCTTTCAAAATCATTGTTAACATAGACGGAGACAATGGGGTGGCATTGCAAGATTGTATCGATGTGAGTCGAACAATTGAAGGTAATTTAGATAGAGAAGAGCAGGATTATTCATTAGAAGTAGCCTCTGTAGGTGTAGGTTCACCATTAAAAATGGTTCGTCAATACAAGAAAAATGTTGGTAGAACACTGATAGTGAAGACATCAACAGAAAATATTGAAGCAAAATTAGTCGATGCTAATGATGATTTTGTAATTTTGTCTTGGCAAGCAAGAGAACCAAAGAAAGTGGGTAAAGGAAAAGAAACCGTTGATAAAACGTTGGAACTTCCTTATTCAGATATTAAAGAAGCAATTGTTACAGTAACATTTTAAATAAAGATTTCGCATGGAAAATTTAGCATTAATCGATTCATTTTCAGAGTTTAAAGATGATAAACTTATTGATCGTGTAACGCTTATGGCAATTTTAGAGGATGTATTTAGAAATGCATTAAAGAAAAAATACGGTTCAGATGATAATTTCGATATCATTATCAATCCTGATAAAGGAGATATGGAAATTTGGAGACGACGAGTTATCGTTGCAGATGAAGATTTGGATTTTGAAAACGAAGAAATCACTCTTACTGAAGCTAGAAAAATTGAAGCTGACTTTGAAATTGGCGAAGAGGTTTCTGAAGAAGTAAAATTAATTGATTTAGGAAGAAGAGCAATCTTGGCTTTGCGTCAAAACTTGATTTCTAAAATACATGAACACGATAATACTAATTTGTACAAACAATTTAAAGATATTATCGGTGAAATATATACTGCCGAAGTGCACCACGTTAGACCAAGAGTTGTAATTTTGGTAGATGATGAAGGGAATGAGATTGTATTGCCTAAAGAAAAACAAATTCCGTCTGACTTTTTTCGTAAAGGAGATAATGTGCGTGGAATCATTGAAAGCGTTGAATTGAAAGGTAATAAGCCTCAAATTATTATGTCTAGAACTTCAAATGTGTTCCTGGAAAAATTATTTGAACAAGAGATTCCTGAAGTTTTTGACGGTTTGATTATGGTTAAAAATGTAGTAAGAATTCCTGGTGAAAAAGCAAAAGTTGCAGTTGATTCTTACGATGATAGAATTGATCCTGTAGGTGCTTGTGTGGGAATGAAAGGATCACGTATTCATGGAATTGTTCGTGAATTAGGTAACGAAAACATTGATGTTATTAATTATACAACGAATAATCAATTGTATATCACTCGTGCCTTGAGTCCAGCAAAAGTGTCTTCAATTAAGATTAATGAAGAGACTAAAAGAGCCGAAGTGTTCTTAAAACTGGAAGAAGTTTCTAAAGCAATTGGTAGAGGTGGACACAATATTAAATTGGCAGGTCTGCTAACAGGATATGAACTAGATGTAATTCGTGAAGGAGATGTTGCAGGTGGAGAAGAAGACGATATCGAATTAACTGAATTCTCAGATGAAATCGAAGAATGGATAATCGATGAATTTGCTAAAATTGGTTTAGATACTGCAAGAAGTATCTTGAAACAAGAGGTAGAAGATTTAGTAAGAAGAACTGATTTAGAAGAAGAAACTATTCTAGATGTAATTAAAATATTAAAAGAAGAATTTGATAATTAATCGAATGCTTTGAATAGATCTCTTAATTTTAAAGTCTTTTCATAAGATTTGAATTAAGAAACACAACAAAAAGATAATAATAAAAAGGTTTTATGTCTGAAGAGAGAGTAATAAGAATTAACAAGGTTTTAAGGGAATTAAACATTTCGTTAGAAAGAGCAGTAGATTATCTAAAAGATAAGGGAATTGCCATTGATGCAAATCCAAATGCTAAAATTTCTGAACGTGAGTTTGGTATCCTACAAAGTCAATTTGCGGGCGATAAGGGAAATAAAGAAGCTTCTAAAGAAGTAGGAGAAGAGAAAAGAAAAGAAAAAGAAGCATTACGTATTCAACGTGAGCAAGAGATTGAAGAAAAACGCAAACAAGAAGAGGAGCGCCAAGAAGTTATTAAAGCGAAAGCAGTAGTAACAGGTCCGGTTCAGGTTGGTAAAATTGAACTCAATCCTAAAAAAGTTGCAAACGTACCATCTCCTGCAGAAGTTAAAACTCAAAACGCACCTAAAGATGTTGCTTCGGAAAAACCAGTTTCAGACAAAAAAGAAGTAAAACCAGTTGCGGAAGTTGAACCAAAACAAGAGAAGAAAGCAGTTGCTGCTGAGTTGAAAATAGAAGATAAATCGGATGATGCTCCAGTAGACGAAACAATCACTACTCAGTATCAGAAATTATCAGGTGCTACATTGACAGGCCAAACTATTGATTTATCTCAGTTCAATAAACCTAAAAAGAAAAAAGAAGATCCTAAAATTACTCCAAATAAACCAGGTGCGCCAGGTACTGGAGCCAATGCAGCGAAAAATAAAAGAAAAAGAATTGTAGCTAAGCCATCTACTCCAGGTGAGCCAGGAGCTCCAAATCCAAACAAAATTACTCCAAACACAGGTGGTGGTTTCAATGCTAATAGAGGTTCTAAACCTGGTTTTGTAAAAGGGAATAGACCCGCTATCGTTGCAAAAGTTGAGCCAACAGAAGAAGAGGTTAAAAATCAAATTCGTGAAACTTTAGAGAAACTTCAAGGTAAAGGAGGAAAATCTAAAGCGGCAAAATATAGAAGAGATAAGAGAGATACGCACCGTCAGAAATCGGATGAAGAGCAAAGAGCCATCGACGAAGGAAGTAAAACAATTAAAGTTACTGAATTTGTTACCGTTGGTGAGATTGCGATTATGATGGATGTGCCTATTACAAAAGTAATTGGTACGTGTATGTCCCTTGGAATAATGGTAACTATGAATCAGCGTTTGGATGCTGAAACATTAACTATTGTAGCTGATGAATTTGGTTATGAAGTTGAATTTATTACCGTAGATATTGAAGAAGCAATTCAAGTTGTTGAAGATAGAGAAGAAGATTTAGTGTTTAGAGCACCTATCGTAACGGTAATGGGGCATGTCGATCACGGTAAAACCTCTTTATTAGATTACATTCGTAAAGAAAATGTAATTGCAGGGGAGTCGGGAGGAATCACGCAACACATTGGTGCTTACGGGGTAACTTTAGACAACGGTCAAAAAATCGCCTTTTTAGATACTCCAGGTCACGAAGCCTTTACGGCAATGCGTGCTCGTGGAGCTCAAGTTACCGATATTGCAATTATTGTAATTGCTGCGGATGATGATATCATGCCACAAACGAAAGAGGCTATTAGTCACGCTCAAGCGGCAGGTGTTCCAATTATTTTTGCAATCAATAAAGTAGATAAGCAAAATGCTAATCCAGATAAGATTAAAGAAAGATTGGCTGGTATGAACTTACTAGTTGAAGATTGGGGTGGAAAAATCCAATCACATGATATTTCAGCAAAAACCGGTTTAGGTGTTAAGGAATTACTTGAAAAAGTATTGCTTGAAGCTGAAATTTTAGATTTAAAATCAAATCCTGATAAACCTGCACAAGGAACTGTTGTTGAAGCATTCTTAGATAAAGGAAAAGGATATGTTTCTACTTTATTAGTTCAACATGGAACTTTAAGAATTGGAGATTATATGTTGGCAGGAAAGCATCATGGTAAAATTAAAGCTATGCATGATGAAAGAGGACATGTAGTTAAAGAAGCAGGTCCTTCAACACCAGTATCTGTTTTAGGTCTAGATGGTGCTGCAACAGCAGGTGATAAATTTAATATTTTCGAAGACGAAAAAGAGGCGAAACAAATTGCTTCAAAACGTTCTCAATTGATGCGTGAGCAATCGGTAAGAACGCAACGTCATATTACTTTGGATGAAATTGGACGTAGAATTGCATTAGGTCAATTTAAGGAATTAAATGTAATTCTTAAAGGAGACGTTGATGGATCTGTTGAGGCATTGTCTGATTCGTTCTCTAAATTATCTACCGAAGAAGTTCAAATTAACATTATACATAAAGGAGTAGGTGCAATTACTGAAACTGATGTAATGTTAGCTTCAGCATCTGACGCAATTATTATTGGATTTAATGTTCGTCCTGCAGGAAATGCAAGACAGTTAGCAGATAAAGAAGAAATTGACATCCGTTATTACTCTATTATCTATGCTGCTATTGACGACTTGAAAGACGCAATGGAAGGAATGTTAGCTCCAGAAATGAAAGAAGAAGTACTTGGTACTGCTGAAATCAGAGAGATATTTAAAATTTCTAAAGTTGGTTCAATTGCTGGTTGTATGGTAATGGACGGTAAAATTACCAGAAATGCTAAAGTTAGACTGATAAGAGAAGGCGTTGTGGTATTTGATGGCGAGTTAGTAGCATTGAAACGTTTTAAAGACGATGTGAAAGAAGTAGCCAAAGGATACGATTGTGGTATTCAGCTTAAAGGGTACAATGATATTGAAGAAAGAGATGTTATTGAAGCCTACCATGAAGTTGCTATCAAAAAGAAATTGAAGTAAAATTTAATTTATAAAAAAAAATCCCGATTTAGTCGGGATTTTTTTTGTTTATCATTCTTTATTGAACAGGCTTTATTAATAGGGTGTTTTTATATTTCTTTTTTATTTCCACAAAATTTCTTTCTGCTTCCATTCTTGTTTTGAAGTTACCTACCCAAACTTTATAATTTGGAGTATTGAATATAATAGTTGCATCAATATCTTTAAATTCTTGTTTAAATTGAATCACCGTTTTTTTTGCTTTTTCACTTTCTCCGCTAAATATCTGAATTTTATAGCGTTCTTTTGATGCTAAAGAAGCGTTGATTTTTCTCTTTTCTGAAATCAAATAATCCAGTTTTTCTTCAATATTTGTATTCTTTTTTGATGTTTGTGCCTCAATTTTAGCACTATAAAAAACAGTTGTAAAAACTACTAAAACAAATTTTGAAACGCTTAAAATTCTCATAATGTGATGATTTTTAAACAAAAGTAATATTTATAAAGTTATTACAATTGGGTAAAATTATTTAGAATTAATATAAATTGAATTTAAGATTATTTTAAGGTTTTGAGAATAGTTCTTAAGTCGTATTTTTGTGCAAGTTTAAAAAGAATGTATTCGTTTTTTATAAATTTGTTATATAGAAAACATAGTACCAATTTTAGTAGATAATCATTATACTATATGAAAAAGGTGGGTAACCATAATTCGGTCTTAAAGAAATTATATTTCTGCTTAGCATTAACGCTAATTTTTTCTGCAACTTCATTTGCTCAAGATGCTGCTGCGGCTCCTGCTGCTGCAACTGGTGGCGATCCTGTTGTTGGGAAAGAGCTTTTCAATTCAAACTGTGCCGCATGTCATAAATTAGACGCTAAATCTACTGGTCCTGCACTTAGAGGAGTTGCTGGTAAGTATGAGATGTCATGGATTTACAAATGGGTAAAAAACAGTTCTGATTTGATTAAATCTGGTGATGCTGCAGCTGTAAAGGTTTTTGAAGAAAATAATAAAGCGGTAATGACTGCTTTCCCTCAATTATCAGATGCGGATATTGACAATATAATTGCTTATACATCAACACCAAAAGAAGAGGCTCCTGCTGCAGCTGCTGCTCCAGGTGCTGAAGGAGCTGTTGCTCAATCAGAAGGTGGAATAACTAATACTGTTATTTTAGGTGCTTTGGCATTAGTAATGGCTATGTTGGTAGTGATGTTGTTTTTGGTAAACAGCGTATTGCGTAAAGTAGCTAAAGCTAATAATATTGAAGTAGCTCCAAAAGAGCCTACAACTCCAATTTGGAAAGCATTTGTTAAAAATCAGTTTTTAGTATTGGTTACGGCAATTTTCTTATTGTTGTCTGGTGCTTATTTAGTTTATGGTTTCTTAATGCAAGTAGGTGTTGATCAAGAGTATGCTCCAATTCAACCTATACATTATTCTCATAAAATTCACGCAGGTGATAATGAGATTAATTGTAAGTATTGTCACTCTGCTGCTAGAGTAAGTAAAAATGCTGGTATTCCTTCTTTAAATGTGTGTATGAACTGTCATAAAAACATTGCAGAAGTTGCAGAAACTACAGCTACTCCTGAATACAGCAAGGCATTTTATGATGAGCAAATACAAAAATTATATACAGCTGTAGGTTGGGATAAAACAACGCAATCGTATACTGGAAAAACACAACCTGTTAAATGGGTTCGTATTCATAATTTACCTGACTTTGTTTATTTCAATCACTCACAACACGTAACTGTTGCAGATATTGAATGTCAGACTTGTCACGGTCCAGTTGAAGAGTATGAAATTCAAAAACAATTTGCTCCATTAACAATGGGATGGTGTATTGATTGCCATAGAAAAACAGATGTTAAAATGGAGGGTAATGAATATTACACTAAAATCCACGAACAACTTTCTAAAAAATACGGTGTAGACAAATTGACTGCTGCACAAATGGGAGGTTTAGAATGTGGTAAATGTCACTATTAATCAAATTATTAAGTTTTTAATATTTATATATGTCATCAAACAAAAAATACTGGAAAAGTGTTGAGGAACTAGACGGAAATAGTTCTATTGTTGAGGCGCTTAAAAATAACGAATTCGTTGAAGAAATTCCTACTGATGAATTTTTAGGAAATAGTGATTCTTTATCATCTTCTACAACACGTCGTGACTTTTTAAAGTACGTTGGATTTAGTACCGCTGCGGCAACTCTTGCTGCATGTGAAGGTCCTGTTCATAAATCAATACCTTATGTGTTGCAACCAGAACAAATTATTCCTGGTGTAGCAGACTATTATGCAACAACTGTTTTTGATGGTTTCGATTTTGCTAATTTATTAGTAAAAACTCGTGAAGGCCGTCCAATTAAAGTTGATAACAATTCAATTAGCGGGGCTAAATTTTCAGCTAATGCAAGAGTTCACGCATCAATATTGTCTCTTTATGACAGTATGCGATTGAAAGAACCAAAAATTGCTGGTACTAATGCAAGTTGGGCTGATGTAAATTCAAAAATTGCATCAAGTATAGTTGAAGCTAAAGCAAAAGGTGGTCAAGTAGTTTTGTTGACAAATACTTTGGCGAGTCCTTCAACTGAAAGATTGATTGCAGAATTTGTTGCTAAAAATCCAAATGCAAAACATGTAGTTTATGATGCAGTTTCCTCTTCAGAAGCATTAGATGCTTTTGAAACCGTATACGGAGAAAGAGCCTTAGTTGATTATGATTTTGCTAAAGCATCTTTAATCGTTTCTGTTGGAGCTGATTTCTTAGGAGATTGGCAAGGTGGAGGATATGGTGCAAGTTATGCTCAAGGGAGAATTCCTAAAAACGGAAAAATGTCTCGTCATTTCCAATTGGAAGCGAATATGACTTTATCTGGTGCTGCTGCTGACAAGCGTTTGCCTATGTCAACAGCTAATCAAAAACAAGCATTAGTACATATATATAATGTTGTAACTGGTTCTTCAGTTGCAGTAAGTTTGGATGATCAATTCAAATCAGAAGTTACAAAGGCAGCGCAACAATTAAAAGCTGCTGGTTCAAAAGGGGTATTGGTATCTGGAATTCAAGATAAAAATGCTCAGTTGTTAGTTTTAGCTATCAATCAAAAATTGGCTAGTGAAGCTTTCACTACTTCTGGAACAAGACAAATAAGAAAAGGATCTAACGTAAAAGTGGCTCAATTAATTAATGATATGAAAGCAGGAAGCGTTCATACTTTGATTATGAGTGGCGTTAATCCAGTTTATACATTGGCAGATAGTGGTTCTTTTACAGAAGGACTTAAAAAAGTAACAACATCTGTTGCTTTCTCTTTGAAAGAAGATGAAACAGCTTCTGTTGCTACTATAGCTGCTCCAGTGCCTCATTACTTAGAATCTTGGAATGACTTAATTTTGACTAAAGGTACTTACAGCCTTACTCAACCTACAATTCGTCCATTATTCAATACAAAACAATTTCAAGATGTTTTATTGTCTTTGAATGGTAATGCAGGATCTTTTTACGATTACATTAAGGGAACTGCAGCTTCAATAACTGCTGGTTCTACCTGGAATAAAGTATTGCACGATGGTGTATTTGTTGGAACTATTCCAACAGCTTCTGCTGGTTCAGCTGATTACGCATCTGCGGCAATTGCTTTATCTAAATCAAAAGCTGCTGAAGCATTCGAATTAGTTTTATACACTAAAACTGGTTTAGGGGATGGTCAACAAGCTAATAACCCTTGGTTACAAGAATTCCCTGATCCAATTACAAGAGTATCTTGGGATAATTATGTAACTGTTTCTAATGCTGATGCTAAAAAATTAGGATTATCAAATGAAATTGTTGCTAATGGTGGATTGAATGGTAGTTATGCTACTATTACAACTACTGATGGTGTTACATTAGAAAGCGTACCTGTAATTGTTCAGCCTGGTCAAGCGGTTGGAACTGTAGGTTTAGCTTTAGGATATGGTCGTAAAGCGGCTTTAAAAGAAGAAATGGCTGTAGGTGTTAATGCTTACGCTTTATATAAAGGATTTAATAGTGTACAATCTGTTTCTATTGCGAAAGCTGATGGAGAGCATGAGTTTGCTTGTGTTCAAGGTCAAAAAACGTTAATGGGTAGAGGTGATATTATTAAAGAAACTACTTTAGAAATTTTCAATACTAAAGATGCTAAAGAATGGAATGAAGTTCCTATGGTATCTTTGGATCACAAAGAAGTAGAGTCTACAAAAGTGGATTTATGGGATTCATTTGATCGTTCAATAGGACATCATTTTAATCTTTCTATCGACTTAAATGCTTGTACTGGTTGTGGTGCTTGTGTTATCGCATGTCACGCAGAGAACAATGTTCCTGTAGTTGGTAAGTCAGAAGTTAGAAGAAGTCGTGATATGCATTGGTTGCGTATCGATAGATATTATTCTTCTGAAAGTACTTTTGAAGGTGATAACGAAAGAAAAGAAAACATTGCAGGTTTGTCTAGTTCATTGTCAACATTTAATGAAATGGAAAAAGCGGGAGATAATCCTCAAGTGGCTTTCCAACCAGTTATGTGTCAGCATTGTAACCATGCACCTTGTGAAACTGTTTGTCCTGTTGCAGCAACTTCTCATGGTCGTCAAGGTCAAAACAATATGGCTTATAACAGATGTGTTGGTACTCGTTACTGTGCAAACAACTGTCCTTATAAAGTACGTCGTTTCAACTGGTTCTTATACAGCCAAAACAGCGAGTTTGATTATCATATGAATGATGATTTAGGTCGTATGGTATTGAACCCGGATGTAAATGTTCGTTCTCGTGGAGTAATGGAAAAATGTTCTATGTGTCTTCAAATGACTCAGGCAACAATTCTTAAAGCGAAAAGAGAAGGAAGAGCTATTAAAGATGGAGAATTCCAAACAGCTTGTTCAAATGCATGTTCTACTGGAGCAATGGTATTTGGAGATGTTAATGATACTGAAGCAAAAGTAGCTAAGTTAGCTGCTGATGATAGAATGTATCATTTGTTAGAGCATGTAGGAACTAAGCCAAATGTGATTTATCACGTTAAAGTTAGAAATACTTAGTTATAAAAATATTTATTAAGAAACAAGATAAAGGATTATGTCGTCTCACTACGAATCAAGCATTAGAAAACCTTTAGTTATAGGTGATAAATCTTATCACGATGTAACGGTAGATGTTGCAGCGCCTGTAGAAGGTAAAGCTAACAAACATTGGTGGATTGTGTTTTCAATCGCATTAACAGCCTTCCTTTGGGGATTAGGGTGTATTGTCTATACTGTATCTACAGGAATTGGAACATGGGGATTAAATAAAACCGTGGGCTGGGCTTGGGATATCACTAACTTCGTTTGGTGGGTAGGTATCGGTCACGCAGGAACATTGATTTCAGCTGTATTATTACTTTTCCGTCAACGATGGAGAATGGCAATTAACCGTTCTGCAGAGGCAATGACCATTTTCTCTGTAATACAAGCTGGTTTATTTCCTATTATTCACATGGGTCGTCCTTGGTTGGCTTATTGGGTATTACCAATTCCAAATCAATTTGGATCTTTGTGGGTGAACTTTAACTCACCGTTATTGTGGGACGTATTTGCGATTTCAACCTATCTTTCTGTATCATTAGTTTTCTGGTGGACTGGATTGTTGCCTGACTTCGCGATGTTAAGAGATAGAGCGATCACTCCATTTAACAAAAGAGTATATTCTATTCTAAGTTTTGGATGGAGTGGACGTGCTAAAGATTGGCAACGTTTTGAAGAAGTCTCTTTAGTTCTTGCTGGTTTAGCAACACCTCTTGTACTTTCTGTAC
>JAGNSF010000006.1:22477-27472 GCA_017988155.1 Flavobacterium sp.
CCATTTAACAAAAGAGTATATTCTATTCTAAGTTTTGGATGGAGTGGACGTGCTAAAGATTGGCAACGTTTTGAAGAAGTCTCTTTAGTTCTTGCTGGTTTAGCAACACCTCTTGTACTTTCTGTACACACTATTGTATCGATGGACTTTGCTACTTCTGTAATTCCAGGATGGCATACTACAATTTTCCCTCCTTATTTCGTAGCTGGAGCAGTATTCTCTGGATTTGCAATGGTAAATACCTTGCTTATCATTATGAGAAAGGTATCTAATTTAGAAGCTTACATTACTATTCAACATATTGAATTAATGAACATTGTAATCATGATTACAGGTTCTATTGTAGGTGTTGCCTATATCACTGAGTTATTTGTTGCATGGTATTCAGGTGTTGAGTACGAGCAATATGCTTTCTTGAATAGAGCTACTGGACCTTACTGGTGGGCTTACTGGTCTATGATGACATGTAATGTTTTTTCTCCACAATTCATGTGGTTCAAGAAATTAAGAACAAGTATTATGTTTTCATTTATCATCTCAATTGTCGTAAATATTGGTATGTGGTTTGAGCGTTTCGTAATTATCGTTACTTCACTACACAGAGATTATCTTCCATCTTCTTGGACTATGTTCTCACCAACTTTTGTTGACATTGGTATTTTCATTGGAACAATTGGTTTCTTTTTCGTATTGTTTTTATTGTATGCTAGAACATTCCCTGTTATAGCTCAAGCGGAGGTAAAAACTATTTTAAAAGCAACTGGAGATAATTATATTAAAGAAAGAGCAAATAAAGAGTCACACCATGAGTAATAAAGTAATATACGCCATTTATAATGACGATGATGTTTTAATGGATGCTGTTAAAAAAACGCGTGCTGCTCATCATCATATTGAAGAAGTTTTTAGCCCATTTCCTGTTCATGGTTTGGATAAAGCTATGGGACTAGCGCCAACTCGTTTAGCAATTTGTGCTTTTTTGTATGGATTATGCGGTATTTCATTTGGTACATGGATGATGAATTATATTATGATTCAAGATTGGCCACAAGATATTGGAGGTAAACCTAGTTTTAGTTATATCGAAAATATGCCAGCATTTGTTCCAATTATGTTTGAAGAAACGGTATTTTTTGCAGCTCACTTAATGGTAATTACTTTTTATATGAGAAGTAAATTATGGCCATTTAAAGAAGCAGAGAACCCAGATGTAAGAACTACAGATGACCATTTCTTAATGGAAGTTGCAGTTAATAATAATGAAGCAGAATTGGTTTCATTCTTTGAAAATACTGGAGCTGTAGAAGTAAAAGTTATAGAAAAGCATTAATTATAGTTATGAAAAGTATATTTAAAATAACGTTATTATTTGGTATTACTGTACTAGTGTCTTCATGTCATGATAAGTCGGCACCTAATTATCAGTATTTCCCGAATATGTATGAATCTGCAGGATACGAAACGTATTCTGAATCATCAGCTTTTAAGGATGGAAAGGAAGGTCAACTTCCAGCTAAGGGTTCTATTAAAAGAGGATTTGATGTTTATGAATATGAAAATTCTACTGCTGGTTATGAATTAGCAAAAGCTAATTTAAAATCTCCTTTAGATTCTATTCAAAAAGATATTGTTAAAGGGCAAGAACTTTATGAAATCTATTGTATCAGTTGTCATGGTGCTTCCGGAAATGGTAAAGGTAAGTTAGTAGAAAGAGAAAAATTCCTTGGAGTTCCTAGTTATGCTGATAGACCAATTACAGAAGGTAGTATTTTTCATGTAATTACTTATGGATTAAACTCTATGGGTTCACATGCCAATCAATTGGATGCTAAAGAACGTTGGTTAGTGGCTAACTATGTTCTAAAACTAAAAAGCGAATTATAATTGTTGAACAAACTGATCGTAAAAGATATGTATACATTTTCAAGTAAATTAAAAACTTTTTCACTAATCCTTATGGCTGTTGGTCTTTTAGGAATTGGTTACGGTTTTTATACTGCTCCTAAAGATATAAAAGAAGTAGAAGCACTTTTGGCTGCTGAAAGTCATGGTGGTCATGCTGCTGTTAAACATGAGGCTACTGAGGCTCATGATACAAAAGCGGAAGCACCTATTGAAAAAGGTCATGAAGCTGCTGATGCTCATGAAGCTGACCAATCTCATGAGATGAAAGCAGAAGCTCCTATTGAAAAAGCACATGAAGCTTCTGAGACTCACGAAGGAGATGCTCATGCTGAACATGAAGCACACTTAACACATGTTTTGCATCAATTGCAAAACAAACCTTGGGCTGCATTGTATGTTGCTTGTATTTTCTTCTTGTTAATTTCAATGGGAACATTAGCATTTTATGCTATTCAACAAGTGGCACAAGCTGGATGGTCTCCAGTATTATTTAGAGTAATGCAAGGTATTACAGCTTACCTACCTGTAGGTTCTGTTTTGTTCTTTGTTTTTCTAATTTTATCTGGATTGCATTTTAATCACTTATTTGTTTGGTTAGGAGAAGGTGTTACAGATCCTACTAGTGCCAATTACGATCACATTATTGCTGGTAAAGCTGGGTATTTGAATTTTCCATTTTGGATTGTTAGAGCTGCTATTTTCTTATTAGGCTGGAATGCTTACCGTTATTATTCTAGAAAAAATTGTTTAGCTCAAGATGAAGCGGATGATAATTTGAACTACAAAAAGAACTTCAAAATGTCTGCTGGATTTTTAGTTTTCTTTATTGTATCGGAGTCAATTATGTCTTGGGATTGGATTATGTCTATTGATCCTCACTGGTTCAGTACATTATTTGGATGGTATGTATTTGCAAGTTTCTTTGTAAGTGGTATCACAATGATCGCAATGGTAACCTTATACCTTAAATCTAAAGGCTATTTAGAGCATGTAAACACAAGTCATATTCATGATTTAGCTAAATTCATGTTTGGATTTAGTGTATTCTGGACCTATTTATGGTTTTCACAGTTTATGTTGATTTGGTATGCTGATATTCCAGAAGAAATTACGTACTACGTAACTCTTATTCAATTGTACAACTTACCATTTTTTGGTGCTGTTGTTATGAACTTCTTATTCCCATTATTGATTTTAATCAATACTGATTTCAAAAGAATTACTTGGATATTGGTTATGGCAGGTATAGTAATATTACTAGGACATTATGTTGACTTCTTTAACATGATTATGCCTGGTACAGTTGGCGACCAATGGTTTATTGGAGTATCTGAAATTGCTTCTGTTCTTTTCTTCTTTGGGTTGTTTATTTATGTTGTTTTCACAGCATTGACTAAAGCTCCTTTATTAGCTAAAAGAAATCCATTTATTGAAGAGAGTAAACATTTTCATTATTAATAATATTTAAATAAAAACAGATGACAAGTTTGTTGGTAATTATAGTTTTAGTTTTATTAGCCGTTGCAATTTGGCAATTAACAAAGATATTTGACTTGACTCAAGTAGGCAATTCAAGTTCGAATGATTCTCAAATAGCAACTGATAATGATAACAATGTTCAAGGATATTTAATGTTTGGTTTTTTAGCATTCATTTATATTTTTACAATTTATGGTTTATTGCAATGGGGAGATCTTCCTTTACATACTCCAGCTTCAGAGCATGGTTCAGATGTTGATACTTTAATGAATATCTCATGGATATTAATTTTTATTGTACAGGCTATTACTCAAGTATTATTGCATTTTTTTGCCTTTAAATACAGAGGTAAAAAAGATCAAAAAGCTACTTTCTTTGCTGATAACAATAAGTTAGAAGCCATTTGGAGTTCTATTCCTGCGGTAGTATTAGCAGGTTTGATTTTGTATGGTTTGTATGCTTGGAATAACATTATGTTTGTTGATGAAGACGAAGAAGTAATAGTTATTGAATTATATGCTCAACAATTCAAATGGACTGCTCGTTATGCAGGTGCTGATAATGTTTTAGGTAAAGCAAATGTTAGACTTATTGACGGAGTTAATGCTGTTGGTATGGATTTAGCAGATCCTAATGCACAAGATGATTTTGTGACTTCTGAATTACATATTCCTAAGGGTAAAAAAGTTCTTTTCAAGATTCGTTCTCAGGATGTTTTACACTCAGCATATATGCCTCATTTTAGAGCTCAAATGAATTGTGTGCCAGGAATGGTTACTCAGTTTTCTTTTACTCCTATATATACTACAGCCGAATATAGAGAAATGCCTTTCATGGTTGAAAAAATAGCTAGAATTAATGAATTAAGAGCTAAGAAAAGTGCTGAATTAGTTGCTGCAGGTAATACTGCTTTAGATCCTTACACTTTTGATTACTTATTGTTATGTAATAAAATTTGTGGAGCTTCACATTACAATATGCAAATGAAAATAGTTGTAGATAGCCCAGAAGAATATAAAACATGGTTGTCTGATAAAGTTGCTTTAGTTAAAGAAGTGAAAGCTTCGAATGAGCCAGCTCCAGCAGCAGATGGCACTTCAACTGACACTACAGTTGTATCTTCGGACACTCTTGCTTCTAAGGTTGCAATGAAATAATTAAATTAAAATTTATAAAGTATATAAATATGTCAGCAGATTTACACGGTCACGAACACGATCATCATCATAAAGAAACATTCATTACTAAATATATCTTTAGTATTGATCATAAAATGATTGCTAAACAATACTTATTAACTGGTATTGTTATGGGTATTATTGGAGTTGGAATGTCTTTGCTTTTCAGAATGCAATTGGCATGGCCAGAAGAGTCTTTCAAAATTTTCAATATTTTATTAGGTGATAAATTTGCTCCTGATGGAGTAATGGCTAATGACATCTATTTAGCTTTGGTTACAATTCACGGTACCATTATGGTATTCTTTGTTTTGACAGCTGGTTTGAGTGGTACTTTTAGTAACTTATTAATTCCACTTCAAATTGGAGCTCGTGATATGGCCTCAGGATTCATGAATATGATATCCTATTGGTTGTTCTTTTTGTCAAGCGT
>JAGNSF010000091.1 GCA_017988155.1 Flavobacterium sp.
CTGATATAGCAGATAAAGTAGTAGTATCGTGACTCATAGTAATTGGTTTTAATGTAAAATTTAACAAAACAAATTTAGTCAATACAACCAATAAATTGCAGTATAATATAATTTTTGACTTATAAATTTACAATTAAAGTCAATTATTAAATTTTAGAACATATTTAAAGTCAATTATATAAAATAAATACTGAAAAATACAATTCAAAATGAAAAATAACTTACTTTTATTGGCCACAAAAAAGTAAATTTAACTTTTAAATACCTTTCAATGGAAAAATTAGATGAATTCGATATCAAAATCATCAAGGAATTAGAAAAAGATGGCCGTATTGCCTACTCTACTATTGCTTCTAATTTAAAGATTTCCAATACAATGGTGCACCAACGCATCCATAAGTTGACGGAGCAAGGAATTTTAGCCGGTATTCAACCCATAATCAATGAGAAAAAAGTGGGCTATGATTGGGGGGCATTTACCGGAATCACACTCAACAAAGACCACGATTCTGATCGAGTGATTGAAGAACTCAAAAAAATTCCTGAAATTACAGAATGTTATTACATTACAGGATCTTATACTTTATACGTCAAAATGATTGCCAAAAATCACGAACACATGCGTAAAATTCTGTACGAACAAATTGACTCCATTCCTGGAATTGCTAAAACCGATTCGATTATAGAATTGGGTTGTGCTTTCAAACGAAATATTTCACTTTAATTCAACAATCATGAAACTTACTATCCAAAATCAATTGCAAAAAGCAACTCAAATTACACTTGCTCTATTCTTTATTCTTTGTTTTTCTTTGGCGAATGCCCAAAAACCAAAGGGAAAATTATTTATCATAGGCGGCGGAAATCGCTCGGATCAATTAATGCAACATGTGGTAGACCTAGCTCAATTTAAAAAAACAGATTATATCGTGGTTTTACCTATGTCGAGCGAAGAACCTGATAGTGCTTATATTTATTTTAGAGATCAGTTTCAAAAATTGGCACCCAATCCTATTGTGATGCTGAATTTTGATAAAACAACGGTTCAAAATCCAAAAATGAACGACTCCTTACAAAAAGCAAAACTCATTTTTATTAGTGGCGGAGACCAAACGCGTTTTATGAATGTAGTCGCCAATACTCCTGTATATAATTCCATTCACAAAGCATTTCAAAACGGAAGTGTCATTGCAGGAACTAGCGCTGGAGCAGCTGTCATGTCGGAAAAAATGATCACTGGAAATCAAAAATTAGAAAAAGAGTATTCTGGAACTTTTGACAATATTCGATTTGATAATTTAGAAACTACTCCGGGTTTAGGATTGATGACTACCGCGATTGTTGACCAACATTTTTTGAGAAGAAGTCGCTATAACCGTTTGATTTCAGCCATGGTAGAATTTCCTCATCTCACCGGAATTGGCATCGACGAAAGCACTGCTATTATTGTTGATAATAACAAGATTAGTGTAGTTGGCGAAAGCGAAGTTATTGTTATGAAAAATCCAAAAGGAATTCAAAAACTGAAACAGAATAAATTGATTTCAATGGAAAAAATGGAAATGAGTATTTATGTGGCAGGACAACAATTTAAACTAGGAAACGAATGAAAAAAGCAAACGTAATTGTTATTCTATTACTACTAATTGGAACTAATTTTTCAGGATGGTCACAAATCAGTAACAAAGAAAGTATTCGATTAGCAGAATTAGCAAAACGAGTAAGCATTATTAGAGACAATTGGGGAATTGCGCACGTGTATGGGAAAACCGATGACGATGCCGTTTTTGGAATGCTATACGCCCAATGCGAAGACGATTTCCAACGCGTTGAAATGAATTATATCGAAAAATTAGGACGCCTTTCTGAAATTAAAGGATCGTCCACTTTATACAATGATTTAGAAACCAAGTTATTAATTGATGCTGAAGAAGCTAAGGCTGATTATAAAAAAGCAGCGCCTTGGCTGAAAAAATTACTCAACAGCTATGCCGATGGAATCAATTATTATTTATACAAAAACCCAAAAGTCAAACCTTTGATGCTAACGCATTTTGAACCTTGGTTTCCTTTGCTTTGGACCGATGGAAGTATTGGCGCGATAAGTACTGCCGATTTGACTACACAAGAATTAAAAGATTTTTACGGAAAACCGGACGACAAAATCGCTTTTGTAGCCAAAGAAAAGGACATGCAAACAGGTTCGAACGGTTTTGCGTTAGCACCTAATAAAACAGCATCTGGAAATGCTATTTTGTACATCAATCCGCATACTACTTTTTATTTCAGACCCGAAATCCAAATCAGTAGCGAAGAAGGATTGCAAGCCTACGGTGCTGTAACTTGGGGGCAATTTTTTATCTATCAAGGATTTAACGAAAATTGCGGATGGATGCACACCTCGTGTAATGTGGATGTGGCCGATACTTATATCGAAAAAATAGTGCGTCAAAAAGAGGGATTATTTTACGAATTTGAGAATAAATTACTCCCTCTAAAAGAGAAAAAAATCACTATCAATTATCTTGAAAACGGAAAATTAGTTCCTAAATCATTCACCACTTATTTCACCCATCACGGTCCCATTATGGCAAAACGCGACGGAAAATGGATTAGTTTAAAATCAAACAATCGCTCTATGAATAGTTTGATTCAGAGTTGGGAACGAACCAAATCGAAAAATTTTGCCGACTATCAAAAAGCAATGGATTGGAAAGCTAATACCTCTAACAATACCGTTTATGCTGACAATAAAGGTAATATTGCCTATTGGCATGGTAATTTTGTACCCAAGCGCGATACCAAATTTAATTGGGCAAAACCCGTTGATGGTACAATCCAATCCACCGAATGGAAAGGGCTACACCAAGTTTCAGAAACGGTGCATCTCTTTAACCCAAAAAATGGCTGGTTGCAAAACTGTAATTCTACTCCGTTCTCCGTTTCAGGAAATGAAAGTCCGAAAGAAGAAAATTATCCACCTTATATGGCGCCAGACGGAGAATCTTTTAGAGGAATTAATGCCGTTCGTACTTTAGAAAAAGGGAAACAATACACTCTAGACCAAATTATTGCCGACGGCTACAACGATCAATTACCGTTCTTTGAAGAACTTATTCCTGCTTTAGTGAAACAGTTTGAAAAAAGTATACAATCTGGAGAAGCGCGCTACGCAAATCTATCTGAACCTATTCAAGTTTTAAAAGCATGGGATTTTAGAAGCGGGGAGAATTCAGTTGCTTTAACTTTGGCAAACGAGTGGGGTTTTAAATTGGATCCTTTGGTACGTAAAACGTATATTGATCAAGGCGAATTGGATCAGGTAGAAAATACAAGGAACTTTATTCAAAATATGCAAGCCGAACAAGTTCTCCCTCAATTGCAAGAAGTCATTTCAGAATTGACAACCAAATTTGGCATATGGAAAATGCCTTGGGGGGAAGTCAACCGTTTTCAACGACTTTCTGGAGACATTGACAATCGTTTTGATGATACAGCAGTGAGTTTACCAATTGGATATACTTCGGTACTATGGGGTGCTTTGCCCGCTTTTAAAAGCGCCTATCAAAAAGATACTAAAAAACGCTATGGATTTAGCGGAAACAGTTTTGTTTGTGCGGTGGAATTTGGCACCAAAGTAAAAGCAAAATCCCTTCTTGCAGGGGGAAATAGTGGCGATCCGAATTCAAAACACTTCAATGATCAAGCTGAAATGTACCAAAAAGCAAGGTTTAAAGACGTACTTTTCTACAAAGAAGATGTTGAAAAAAATACCGAAAGAAAATACCATCCAGGAGAATAGCAATCGTTTCAATTATTAATTCGATATTTGTTGTAAACAAACCAAAAATGAAAAAAATACAATACTTTTTAATCGGGCTCATATTCTTTTCTGCTAATGTATTTGCACAACTAAAATCGGTACAGTACAAAGATGCAGCACAAGTTCTTAATGGCATGGCTATTCAACCCACCAAAACTAGTGATCAAAAACCAGGAATCTTAGTATTACCTGCTTGGAAAGGAATTGATGTCCATGCCAAAGCAACCGCTGAAAAGTTATCTCAATTAGGTTATCATGCATTTGTGGCTGATATTTATGGAGAAGGAAATTACCCTCAAACCACTGCTGATGCAGCAAAGATGTCAGGTTTTTATAAAAAAAATACCAATCTGTATCAAAAGCGTATCGAATCGGCTTTGGAACAATTAATACAATCGGGAGCTAATCCAGATAACATTGCCGTAATTGGCTTTTGCTTTGGCGGAACAGGTGCTTTGGAAGCCGCAAGAAAAAATTTAAAAGTAAAAGGAGTTGTGTCTTTTCATGGAGGTTTGGGTAGAGACATTGCACTTCCAATAACTCCAATTAACACTAAAATATTAGCTTGTCACGGTGCTGATGATCCTTTTGTATCGAAAGAAGAAATTGCAGGTTTTCAACAAGAAATGCGAGATGCAAAAGCGGATTGGGAAATGGTGTATTATGCCAATGCAGTACATTCATTTACAGATATTGATGCTGGAAATGACAATTCTAAAGGAGCAGCTTATAACGAAAAAGCAGCCAAACGTTCATTTGAACACATGCAATTATTCTTAAACGAAGTATTAAATAAATAGATTAACCTACACTTAAATTAAAATGAAAAAACTACTTTTCCTTTCCCTAATTGCTTTGGGAACTTCATGTAAAAATGGAGCTTTGATTAGCTCTAATAGTAAGAGTGATCCAACTCAATACATGAAAACCATAACCGCAGAAGATTTAAAAAAACACCTTTATATCATTGCTGCTGATTCAATGGAAGGCCGTGAAACTGGGTCGAACGGTCAGAAAAAAGCAGGTCGTTACTTAATTAGCGAATACCAAAAAAATCAAGTTTCGTTTCCTAAAGGAGCTTCTGATTTTTACCAAGCTGTTCCAGCATCATTTTTAAATGGCAAACGAAATAGAAACTTACCCAATTCTGAAAACATTTGGGCCTTTATTGAAGGGACAGAAAAACCAGAAGAAGTAATCGTAATCTCAGCGCATTACGATCATGTGGGTATTGAAAATGGAGAGATTTACAATGGTGCAGATGATGATGGATCAGGAACTTCAGCATTATTAGAAATAGCGCAAGCTTTCCAAATGGCAAAAAAAGCTGGTCACGGTCCAAAGCGTTCCATCCTTTTCTTACACGTAACAGGTGAAGAACATGGTTTACTAGGTTCACGTTATTATTCAGAAAATCCTTTGTTTCCTTTAGTAAATACTGTTGCAGATATCAATATTGATATGATAGGTCGTCGTGATGCACTACATGCTAATACTAATAACTATGTTTATATTATTGGCGCTAACCGTTTATCGGCTGAATTAGATCATATTAGTGCTACAATGAATCAAAAATACGTTGGTCTTGATTTGGATTATCGCTTTAACGACCCTAAAGATCCGAATCGTTTTTACGAGCGTTCTGACCATTATAATTTTGCAAAACACGGTATTCCATCCGTATTTTTCTTTAATGGAGTTCACGCAGATTACCACAAAAAATCAGATGAAGCTCATAAAATCGAATACGATGCTTTAGAAAAAAGAACACAATTGGCTTTTGTTGTGGCTTGGGAATTAGCCAACAGAAAAAACCGAATTCTAGTAGATGCAGATAAAAAATAACTTATTTATTAAGTAGTACAAAAAAGCGCTTTGATATTCAAAGCGCTTTTTTTTATGAACCATTAAGATATTAAGTTTCATTAAGCCTTAATTCTCTTACTATCTTAATGCTTTTGAGTTAAATACACTAGTTGAGTATAATCATTATATTTTTTAACCACATAGAAACATAGACTTGATAGTTATTACAAAGATGAGGATAGACGTTTTACTATTCACATAGCTATGTGAAAAACAGTGTTGTTTCTATCCATTCTTTAGGTTTAATGAATAAGCTATGTTTCTATGTGGTTAAATTTTATTTACAATTTCGAAAAATAGTAGAACTTAAACTTAAAAATTATTTTTAGTTTTCAGCAGTCCTTAGTTTTCAACATCAATTTCTCTATTGTTTCGGGACCATTCACTCCATGAACCTACATATAATTTAGGCATTGGCAAATCGGCTATCGCTAATGCCAAAAGGGTATGACAAGCCGTAACTCCAGAGCCGCAGTGCACTACCCTATTCTCTTCTGGAATATTTTCAAATACTTTTTGATACTTTGCTTTCAATTCTTCAGGCGACAAGAAAAAACCGTTTTCGTCTAAATTAGTCATAAACGGAATATTAGTTGCACCTGGAATATGACCCGCAACCAAATCAATTGGTTCTGTTTCGCCTCTATAGCGTTGTGACTCGCGGACATCAATCACAACAAAATTATCCTTTTGAATTATGTCATCCATTCCTTGCAAATCAATTGTAGGCCACTGCCAAGATTGAATTGGATACAATTCGACCTGAGTTGGAACTTCAACGTCTGAACTTGTTGGAAATCCCGCCTGAATAGCCGCTTGAATGCCACCACTCAATACTTGCACTTTGTCATGACCAATAGAACGCAACATCCACCAAAAACGCGCTGCTGCATTCGCTCCATTTTTATCGTCATAGACCACCACCCATGTTTCGGGTGTGACGCCTAAATCAGTTAGTGTTATAGAAAACTGGTCGACTGTGGGTAACGGATGACGACCACCAATGGCTACATTTTCTTTGATATCGGCCAACTGAGTATTGACATCCACAAACAAAGCGCCTTGTAAATGGGAATGTTGGTAATTCTGATAAGCTGTCGGACTGTTAGTGGCGTCAACCAAGACTATTGCGTTGGTTTGTACCGCTTCGAGTAATTGATTTGGAGTAATTATTGGAGTCATGTTTGTGTAAAATTAACTAACATAAACTTAGTGTTTTTTTTTAATTATAGCCACAAAAAAAGCCTCGAATTACTTCGAAGCTTTTGAATTTTGGGTGGATGACCGGGTTCGAACCGGCGACCCTCGGCACCACAAACCGATGCTCTAACCAGCTGAGCTACAACCACCATTTGTATAACGGGTGCAAATATAGCACAATTGTTCACTTTCGCAAA
>JAGNSF010000092.1 GCA_017988155.1 Flavobacterium sp.
TGAAAATTGAGCAGCAGATGGGAAGGTTGAGAGCTGAAACGCCGGGTTATCAATCTCGAGTTATTGATATTGATATTGTAGCATTTGATAATAAAATTGTTAATACAGAACAATTACAGATCCCTCACCCATTAATGCAGGACAGAATCTTTGTGTTAAAACCGATGCTTGATTTGAATTTAGAATGGATTCATCCAGTCTTGAATCAAACGGTAGCTGAGTTGTTATTAGCGACTAATGATAAAAGTAATTGTGTAGTCGTTAAAAGTATAGAAAGTCCGTTGCAGAATATTGCCTTAGAACAGTTTAATTATGTTGCTTTTGAAGGGAATATTGGTGCAGGAAAAACTACTTTGGCAACTAAAATAGCGGAAGATTTTAATGCAAAATCTGTTTTGGAACGTTTTGCTGATAATCCGTTTTTACCTAAATTTTACAAAGACCAAAATCGATATGCCTTTCCGTTAGAAATGTCATTTTTAGCCGACAGGTACAAGCAATTGTCTGATGATTTGTCCCAATTTGATTTGTTCAAAGACTTTGTTGTTGCCGATTATCATATTTTTAAGTCGTTGATTTTTGCAAAAATAACTTTGGCAGATGATGAATACCGATTGTATAGCAATTTGTTTCATATCATTTATAAAGAAATGCCTAAGCCTGATTTGTATGTGTATTTGTATCAAAATTCAGAGCGTTTGTTGCAGAATATTAAAAAACGTGGCAGAAGCTATGAACAGGAAATTCCTGCTGAATATTTGGATAAAATCAATACGGGTTATTTGGATTATATTAAATCACAACCGGATTTGAATATTCTAATTATTGATGTTTCAGACCGAGATTTTGTTCAAAATCACGAAGATTATCTTTTCATTTTGAGTGAAATTCAAAATAAGATTGACTCAAAATAAACTATCTTTTTAAAGTAAAATGACCTCTTTTTTCGGGTGCAGTTGCGTCCATTTTAAATACATACCAATAATCGGATGCAGGTAGTTCTTGTCCGTTGAAAGTACCATCCCAACCTAGACTTGTAGGTCTTAATTCTTTTAGAAACTTTCCGTATCGGTCAAAAATTCGTAATTCAGCATTAGGATAATAGAGAATTCCTTTTACCGTCCAAAAGTCGTTGAAGCTGTCGTTGTTTGGAGTGAAAAAAGTAGGTACGAGCAACACAACAAAATTTTCTGAGTCAGTTCCGCAACTGTTCATTTCTCTTGCATACGCTGTTTGTAACCCACCAGGAGCATTAAAAAAAATATTAGACCCCTGATAATTAAATCCATCAATTGAGTATTCAAAATAGGTCTGAGGATTTTTCACAATAATTTCAACAGTTGTTTCTTCTACCTTGATGGAATCAATTTCTGGAATTAGGTGTTCTACTACAGTAATTGTTTTTGTGCTGCTGCAAGGGTATGAATTAGTAATGATAACATCATAATTTCCTGCAGAAGTTACGGTTATAGTTTTACTTGTTTCTGAAGTTGACCATAAATAGGTCATTCCTGAAAGAGTGGCATCCAGAGTTAGACTACTTGACTGACACAAAATAACAGTTTCGTTTGTTACAACAGGGACTGGATTGATAATGGCATTAATGCTAACTCGATTACTACTAGTACAGCCATTATTATTTGCTTCGGCATAAAACAATGTGTTATTTAATAATGCAGGAGTTGTGAAAGTAGTACCTGTGCCAATTTGAGTTCCTCCAGTAGCATCGGTAAACCAATTTACATTTCCAATACTCGCTATAGCTTCTATAACAACGGAACCTGTTCCACATCTTGAAACAATTGGTTTAGTTGTGCTAATACTTGGAGTAGTATTTATAGTAGCAGTAATTATTGTTCTAGTTGCTGGACAACCTGCAACTTCGGCATAATAGTTTTTTGTACTTGATAAAAATGGGGTTGTAAAATTATTCCTTGAATCAATTATACTTCCTCCTAAATCAACATCATACCAATCTATTGTTCCTATTGAGGCCGTTGCGTTTAAAGTTAATGTTCCAGCATCACACCGTGATGCAGTATTTACATTGGAAATTTCCATTATTGTTAAAGTAGTACTAGCCGAAATTTGAATGGAATCAACATCGCCTGGAATCATTCCTCCGTATTCTATAATGTATCCTAATGGGTAGTAGGCACTAGTTGGATTAGTGTCCCCTGTATCGGGTAAATCATTCCATGAACCTTTGATTCCATTAATCATTCCAGGAGTTGTAATATGGGCGTAATTTTCACTTCCCACACCATCTCCAAAATCGTTTGGTTCTCCGCTGTTCCAATTTGTATAAGTCATTATTGTTCCTGCTTCAGGTCCTGTGACCCATTTCCAGACACCTTCAGTTTCTTTATCGCTACCTCCAATCCATCCTGCGCCAGGAGCTTGGGCTCCAGCTAATTGTGCTTCATCAGCGGCAGTAAGCGTTGCTAAATAACCTTTTAATCCGTAATACTCATTTGCAGTTGTTTCGGCTTCCTCTTTTGCTTTAGTCCAAGTAATTCCTGGAAAGGGAATATATCTGTAAAAGTGTTTGTTTCTTGGTAAATAATTTACTTGACCTAATGTTATAGAAAAATTTCTAGTTCCCGAAGGAGTAGTGGAATTATTTCGAAATTGTATGTCTTTTAGTGCAGATTCAAAATCATTTAATGTAGTGGTCGTGTCAGCTTTATATATCCTAATCCTTCCTGTATTGATGTCAAAAACATCTACTTTTATTTTTGGGTGTAAACTCGGATTAGCTAGTTTTAATTGATCTAAACCGTTTACATAATTCGTTGATATTTGAATGAAAATTTCTTTGATTTGATTATCTGGATCTGAGAGATTTACATTTTCAATAATATTCAAGTCAGTTTGTGGGCAATAGGACAAGTTTAAATTTCCTGATATTGTAATCGAGGGTGCAGTTGTGACTAATGTTTTGTTGACAGGAGGATCAATAACAAAAGTCTTTGAATATCCCAATTGGGTTCCAAATAATAGTATTAGCGTTAAGAAGAGTATTGTGGTATTTCTTTTCTTCATGCTATAAATATAATATTTTCAACTGATTAGGCGAATTTATTTGGTAAAATGTAACTTCTTAAATAAATCCCAAACTACAATTCCGGCACTTACTGAAATGTTGAGAGAATGTTTCGTTCCTAATTGCGGAATTTCAATAGCCCCATCACAAAGGGCTACCGCATCTTGGGCTACGCCAAATACTTCGTTACCGAAAACGAGTGCATATTTTTGATTCATTTCTACCTCAAAATTTTGAAGAAAAATGGCGCTTTCTACTTGCTCGATAGCGAAAGTCTTAATGTTTTCAGATTTTAGTTTTTGAATTACTTCCAAAACATTTTCAGCATGTTCCCATGCTACAGTATCTGTTGCGCCAAGCGCAGTTTTATGAATTTCTTTGTTAGGAGGAGTAGCTGTAATACCACACAAATAGATTTTTTCAATTAAAAAAGCATCAGCCGTTCTAAACACAGAACCAATATTGTGTAAACTGCGAATGTCATCTAGAACCAAAATTAAAGGTGTTTTTTCAGATTGTTTAAAGTCTTCAATAGATTTTCTGTCAAGTTCACTATTTTCTAATTTTCTCATTGTAGTGTTAGATATAGGTAAAAAAAAAGCTTCCGTTAAAATAGGAAGCTTTCTGAATTTATTTAAAGAGTATTAGCTTTTTGCAGTTGCAGCAACTACATTACCTTTAATAGTTAAAACTTTTGTTGGTTGTCCTGCAGCGTTTGAACTAACAGTAACTGTTTTTGTAAAAGGACCAACTCTATCAGTAGCATATTTAACACCAATTACACCTTTTGCACCTGGAGCAATAGGCTCTTTGGGAGAAGATGGTACAGTACATCCGCAAGATCCTTGTGTGTTAGTAATTACTAATGGTGTAGTACCATTGTTAGTAAAAACAAATTCACGTTTTCCATCTGAATTGTGCGCAATTGTACCGTAATCGATAGTTTCAGTAACAAACACCATTCCAGCTCCAGTTACTTTTGCTGCTGATGGTTTTGATTTTTTAGAAGTTTCTTGTGCATTAGTAGCTATAGTTCCTAAAACTAATAAGGCTAAAACGAATATTTTTTTCATAACGATTTAAGATTTAAATTTTGAAATACAAATTTATATAAATTTTCGAAAACAGCCTCGCAATTTTAACTAAAAATAGGTTTATGTCTAAGAACTGTTCTTTATTCGCTATAAAATCTATAAATTCGCTGACATTAAGAATTGATTAATACATCTGATTTGGCAGCAAAAGAAAAAGTAGCAAAGGAAACTCCATTAATGAAGCAATACAACGAAATCAAGGCAAAATACCCTGATGCTTGTTTGTTGTTTCGTGTAGGGGATTTTTATGAAACCTTTGGAGAAGATGCAGTAAGAGCTTCTAAGATATTAGGAATTGTATTGACAAAGAGAGGAGCGGGATCTGAAACCGAAACTGCCTTGGCAGGATTTCCACACCATTCATTAAATACGTATTTGCCTAAATTGGTAAAAGCAGGTTTGCGTGTAGCTATTTGTGATCAACTCGAAGATCCTAAAATGACCAAAACCATCGTAAAACGAGGCGTAACCGAGTTAGTTACTCCTGGTGTTTCTATGAATGATGAGGTGCTACAAGCTAAGGTCAATAATTTTTTAGCTTCAGTTTATTTTTCAAATAAATCGATTGGAATTTCGTTTTTAGATGTTTCTACTGGCGAATTTTTGACTGCTCAAGGGAATGCGGAATATATTGACAAATTACTTCAAAATTTTAGTCCTAGTGAAGTTCTAGTTCCAAAGAATAGCAAAAACGATTTCAAAACTGCTTTTGGAGAAGATTACCATAGTTTTTATTTAGAAGATTGGTTGTACAAAGAAGATTATGCATTTGAGACTTTAACGAAGCATTTTCAAACGGTTTCTTTGAAAGGTTTTGGAATTGAAGAATTGAAAGAAGGAGTCATTGCTGCAGGAGCTATATTGTATTATTTATCCGAAACTCAACACAACAAAGTACAGCATATAACTTCGATTCAACGTATTGCAGAAGATGCTTACGTTTGGATGGACCGATTTACCATTCGCAATTTAGAATTGTATCATAGTTATAATCCCAATGCGGTTACTTTGCTAGATGTTATAGATAGAACGCTTTCGCCAATGGGAGGACGCTTGCTTAAACGTTGGTTGGCTTTGCCATTAAAAGATGCTGCTAAAATTCAAAGTCGTCACCAAGTAGTGGCTTATTTGAAAGACAATCAAGAAATATTAAAAAAGATACAATCTCAAATCAAGCAAATTTCCGATTTGGAACGTTTGATTTCGAAAATAGCCGCCGGAAAAGTATCGCCACGTGAAGTCATATATTTAAAAGAATCCTTAGACGCTATAATTCCAATCAAAACCTTGGCTTTACAAAGTCCGCAAGAAGCGGTTAAAGTGATTGGTGATAGTTTACACAGTTGTGATTTATTGCGCGAAAAAATTAAAACTACCCTAAATCAAGAAGCGCCTGTGGCTATTGCCAAAGGAAATGCAATTGCTTTAGGCGTTAATGCCGAATTAGACGAATTGCGTGCCATTTCTACTTCGGGGAAAGAGTTCTTGGAAGGAATTGAAAGAAGAGAATCGGAAAGAACCGGAATTTCGTCTTTAAAAATTTCCTTCAACAATGTTTTTGGGTACTATATTGAAGTAAGAAATACGCACAAAGATAAAGTGCCTGAAGAATGGATTCGCAAACAAACCTTGGTAAATGCAGAACGCTATATTACCGAGGAGTTAAAAGAATATGAAACGAAGATTCTGGGTGCTGAAGAGAAAATACATAAAATAGAATCGGAATTATTTGAACAATTGGTCCAATGGATTGGTACGTATATCAAACCTGTTCAGATGAATGCCAATTTGATAGCGCAATTGGACTGTTTGTGTTCGTTTACTCAATTGGCTATTGAAAATAAATACGTTTGCCCGGAACTTGATGAAAGCTTTGAATTAGAAATCAAAGAAGGAAGACACCCTGTTATTGAAAAGCAATTGCCTGTTGGAACGCCCTACATTTCTAATGATGTGTTCCTAGATAGAGAAACGCAGCAATTGATTATGATTACGGGTCCCAATATGTCTGGTAAATCAGCTATTTTGCGTCAAACGGCTTTAATTGTACTCTTGGCACAAATGGGAAGTTTTGTTCCTGCAGAGAGTGTCCGAATGGGGATCGTAGACAAAATTTTTACCAGAGTAGGAGCAAGCGATAACATTTCGATGGGCGAATCAACCTTTATGGTCGAAATGAATGAAACGGCTTCGATTTTAAATAATATTTCCGACCGAAGTTTGGTGCTTTTAGACGAGATTGGAAGAGGAACAAGTACTTATGATGGAATATCGATTGCTTGGGCTATTGCTGAGTTCTTACACGAGCATCCGGCACAGCCAAAAACACTTTTTGCAACTCATTATCACGAATTAAATGAAATGAGTGAATCGCTGCCAAGAATTCAGAATTATAATGTTGCTGTCAAAGAATTGAAGGACACCGTTCTTTTTGTTCGAAAGTTGGTTAAAGGAGGAAGTGCTCACAGTTTTGGTATTCATGTGGCTAAAATGGCTGGAATGCCTCAGATTGTAATTTT
Organism: Flavobacterium sp.; assembly: GCA_017988155.1. GTDB lineage: Bacteria > Bacteroidota > Bacteroidia > Flavobacteriales > Flavobacteriaceae > Flavobacterium. Next base: position 6,660 of record JAGNSF010000092.1, read on the forward strand.
GAAAGCGCAAAAGCTATTAAAAAAGTTAGAAAAGAATCATTCCAATGATGCACTCAATGGTATAAAGGAGGCTAAAGATGAAATGCAAATGAGTTTTTTTAATCTAGACGACCCGCTTTTGGAAGAAATTAAAGATGAAATTCTGAATTTAGATATCAATACAATTACACCAATGGAAGCTTTGATGAAGCTGAATGAAATAAAAAGAATGCTAACCAAAAAATAGTTTTGATTTTAAAGTTTACGTTATCAGAAGATTACCTTTATTGGACTATTTTTTTAACGAAAAGGCTTGTGTAATTGAATTAATGTATTAAATTTGCATCCGCAATACAGAACAAGTA
>JAGNSF010000093.1 GCA_017988155.1 Flavobacterium sp.
CAACTAGACAGTTCACTACAATTGGATTTAATAATTGCTTTTGCATTGGTGGTTTTGTATCCTTTCATTCGTAAAACAGGCTGGATAAAACCATTTTATGTCAGTTTTGTGGTAAGTTATATCACGCAGTTTATTCCGCTAAACTGGCACGAAGAAATAGTTTTGTTATTTATTCAACGGTTTTTATTGTTGTCTAGTGTGATGATACCTTTTGAAATTTTGGATAGCACCACTGATGCTGTTGCTATGAAAACCCTACCTCATTTGTTTGGTATACAAAGAACAAAACAAATAGGATATGTATTAGTAGTTCTATATTGTGTAGTATCATTTCATTCACTGGACTGCCTTTATCCATGCTTTATCTATGCTTTATCTTCAGTAGTTGCTATTTATTTTTCTACCCAAGAAAGGAGTTGGTATTATACATCATTTTGGGTCGAAAGTTTGCCAATAGTGTGGTGGTTAGTACTACTTTTATAATCCATATTGGAGTTTTTTTTCTTGTTTAGTCTTCCTACCAGCCAACATTTATGGTAGTTAATCAGGAAAATTTCAGGGAGTTTTTGAAATAAACCTTCAAAGTCAACAATGCCTTGAAGGTTTTATGATTAAATTTCTAAAACAAAATGATTATTACTTTGCAATATTGCTGACTCAACATTTTTCCAACAATAATTTGATTTTTCTTTTAACTTAAATTGCTTGAAAACACAAAAGTATACTTCATCAATCCCTAGTGCTTTTAATTGGCTAAAAATTGATTTGAAAAACTCAATTGTATTAAGTTCTTTTTTCTGATTTAATTGTAATAAATGGAAATAATCAAGAGTCATTCCCATAGAAATCTCTATAAAATCTTCATAAATAACAAACTTAACTTCTTTCAATTGTAATATGCATATAGATTCAGGAATGTAGGAATGGTATGTTTCGGTTAAAATCCCTTTTTGAGTTACTCCATCAATGCTAATAGTTTTGTTCTGTAATAATGCGCTGCTATCGTAATGGATTTCAATGTTCAAATGTAAGCGGTTAGATAAATCACTTGCGAGTGTTTCGAAATCAGAAACATCTAATTGATGTTTACAAGTTATAGCAGGGTGCTGGTACGTTTCTTCAAGATTGTTCATTTGGGATTACAGTCCAATTTAATTCGGATTCAATTTTTTTTCTAAAAGCAGTTACTATTTGGTGCGGTGTTCTTCTAATGTATTCCTCAGCTATAGCACTTGTGTGACCCTTTAATTCTTTTAAATATTCGATTCTTCTTTCTGGTTCAATCTGACGAATTATATCACCTTTGTCATTTTTAATATTCCAATTTACACCTAAATTTGTCCAAATTACAGCGTCAAAATCAGTATTTTTTATCCAATTTATTATTTCATCTTTAAATAGGAATTTTGAAGAAAAAGTATCTTTGCTTTTATCATAACTTCCAATACTATTTCTTCCTGAACCTTCTCTAACGGCTAAATTTAAAATAGCTTCTTCCAAATTTTGATAATTTGATAAAGTAAATAAAACAGGAACTTCTGTTCCGTTTTCTGTTATTACTAAAGTTAATCTTCCATCTTTTGAAATTCTTGCAAATTCGATAGGCAAAATTGGCCCATCTTCATTCCAGCCAAACGTTTTGTTGAATTCTAATTCTTTAGGTTGCCAAATCAAGGAACCCCAGCCAAGGATTGCTATTTTCATGTTTGAGATATTTTTTTACCAGAACTCAGAAGGATCAGACCATTCATCTCCGCCTCCTCCATCAATATAAGAGTCTTCAATAGAATAGGTTTCTCTAAGATGATAATTATTTTCGTAATCTATTTTCCTTTGTTCTTCATCTCTTATTTTTTCAGTTTCAAACTCTAAGTTATATAAGTATTCTTCAACAATTGATGCCATTTCAGATTCACTTTTATCGGATTTATATTTTAAATAATATTCATATATTTTATATTGTTTATTATCGGAGATTATATCGAAATACTTAATTATTTTATTGTTATGTTTAACAATTGTATAATCTTCATATCCATATTTTTCGCCAATATTGAAATATTTAAAATCAATAAACGGTAATTCTGTACTTAAAATTGCTAATATTTCAAAAAGCTCATAGTCCTTGAAATGTTTAAAAAAAATTGTAGAAATTAAATTGACATTAATTTTTTTATATTCTTGGTATGTTTTAGGTAAATGTGGAAATTCATTAAATGGATCGTATCTATTCTTCTCGCCCAAGTGAATTTTAATTCTAAATTTTATTTTTTTATTAGTAAAAATAACATTATTCCATGAGTCAGTTTTTTCGTTGTATTTTTTACCTTCAAATTTTTGCCAATTATATTCGGCTTTTTCTAAATAATTTTTATATGAATAATGATCTTCATAATAATAGTCGATTGGTTTTACAAAGTCTATTTGATGTTTATGTTTCATGGTTTTTATAAATAAAGTAACTTTATTTGTATACGCTTAAAAATCTTATTTAAACAACGAAAAAGAGTTGTCAATATTATATCGACAACCCTTTATTTTTTGATTTTTTTAATCAGTCTAAATCAACCCAGCGCGTTTCAATAATGCTTCTGGTTTTGGTTCTTGCCCTCTGAATCGTTTGTATAAAATCATTGGATGTTCCGTACCGCCTTTTGAAAGGATGTTGTTTTTGAATTTCGTAGCAACCTCCTTGTTGAAAATCCCTTTTTCTTGGAAATAAGCAAAGGCATCGGCATCCAAAACTTCGGCCCATTTGTAACTGTAATATCCAGAGGAATAGCCTCCTTGAAAAATATGAGAGAAGGAAACACTCATACAATTTTCGGCTACATCTGGATACAGGCTTGTGCCTTCAAAAGCGGCTTTTTCAAACGCTTTGATATCATTGATTTTCGTTGGATTATTACTATGGAAAGCCATGTCTAATAAGCCAAAACTCAATTGGCGTAAAGTAGCCATTCCTTCTAAGAAACTCGCACTTTCTTTGATTTTTTCTACAAATTCCTGCGGAATAATTTCGCCTGTTTCATAATGTTTGGCATACAAAGCCAAAGCCTCAGGTTCGTAACACCAATTTTCCATGACTTGTGAAGGTAATTCCACAAAATCCCAAAACACAGAAGTTCCTGATAAACTTGGATAGGTTGTGTTGGCCAACATACCGTGTAAGCCGTGTCCAAATTCATGAAACAAAGTAGTTACTTCGTTAAATGTTAAAAGTGAAGGCTTAGTTGCAGTAGGTGGTGTAAAATTACATACGTTGGAAATATGTGGTCTCTCGTTTGCGCCATTTTGAATGAATTGCGGTTTGAACGATGTCATCCATGCTCCGTTACGTTTGCCTTTTCTTGGGAAAAAATCGGCGTAGAATATCGCAACCAATTCGTTTTTCTCGTCGACTACTTCAAAAGTTTGTACATCTGAATGGTATTTGTCGATGTCAAAAATTTCTCTGAACGTCAATCCAAATAGTTTGTTAGCAATCGTAAACGCACCATTCAACACATTTTCTAATTTGAAATAGGGTTTTAATAATTCGTCATCCAAATTGAATAATTTTTGTTTCAATTTTTCTGAATAATATGGCCCGTCCCATTTTTCTAATTGGTCAATTCCGTCCAATTCTTTGGCGAAAGCGGTTAATTCCGCAAACTCTTTTTCAGCGGCAGGTTTCGCTTTGGCTAACAAATCATTTAAAAACGATTTTACTTGGTTAGGATGCTGAGCCATACGTTCTTCTAAAACGAATTGTGCGTGAGTTTCATATCCTAATAAATTAGCGCGTTCGTAACGTAGTTTAGCTATTTGTAATGTAATTGCTTGATTGTCGAATTCGTTATTTTGAAAGGCTTTTTTTCCTGCGGCAATGGTGATCTCTTTTCGCAATTCACGATTCTCAGCATAGGTCACAAAAGGCAAGTAACTTGGAAAGTCTAAGGTGAAAATCCACCCTTCTTTTTCTTTGGTTTCGGCCAAAGAACGAGCCATTTCAATAGCTCCTTCAGGCAACCCTTTTAAATCATCTTCGTTAGTAATGTGTAATTCGTAGTTGTTGGTTTCAGCCAAAACATTTTCGCCAAAAGTTAATTTTAATTTGGCTAATTCAGTATCTATTTCGCGTAAGCGGGACTTTTTATCTTCGCTAAGTAAGGCGCCGTTTCGGGCAAAACTTTTGTATTTTTTATCTAATAAAGTGGCTTGCTCGGTTGTTAAAGTCAAATCGTCTTTTTGATCGTATACTGCTTTAACTCTTTGGAACAACATTTCATTCAACGAAATATCATTACTAAAAGCAGTTAGTATAGGCGATACTTCTTGAGCAATTTTCTGCATTTCGTCAGAAGTTTCAGCTGAATTCAAATTGAAGAAAATAGATGATAAACGATCTAAAGTTTGTCCTGAATAATCCAAGGCTTCGATAGTGTTTTCAAAAGTTGGCTTTTCGGTGTTGTTTGTTATGGCATCAATTTCGGCACGCGCTGCTGCAATTGTTGTTTCAAAAGCAGATTGGTAATCGCTCATTTGAATTTGAGAGAAAGGCGCTGTGTTATATTTGGTATTGTAAGTTGAGGTTAAGATATTCATTATTGTTAAATAGCGGTCCGAAGCGTCGGTAGCACAAAGTTTTATAGTTTAAAATTTTCTAAATCTTGATAATTATTCCAAAAACGTAAAAGTTCAATGTTAGTTGAAGTAATTCTATAATAAAGTGTAATCTGCTTTGTAATTACTACTTTATGAACGCTTTTATAATTTGTTGTGGTAAATAGGGTGTTGTTTTTTGCAATTAATTGAATTGTGTAGTCTACTTTTTCAATGAAATTTAAGACATCTTGAATTGACCATTTCAATTCTAAATAATCAATATTTTGCCAATAGTCTCTTTTGGCTTGGGGCGACCAAACAACCATTATTTAAAATATTTTGAATATCGATTTTTTGTTTCTTCCATAACTATGTTATGAGAAATTCCTTCATTATTTTCTAAGGAATAAATCGCTTCATCAATGGCTGATTTTTGTTTTTCAGTTAATTCAGACTTTGACTGAATCAAATTCAAAATTTCTTCTATTAAAATCGGATTCTCAATATCCAAAACAATTTTTGCAAGTTCTATTTTAGTTGAATGGATGTTCATAGCAATTGTTTTAACCAAAGGTAATTATTTTTTCAATCCTTCTGACGCTTTGATTACAGCTTCTTTTAAGGATTGTTTGTAAGTGATAATTCGGTTTAAAGTAGAGGCATTAGCACTCCCGATGATTTGAGCGGCTAAGATGCCTGCGTTTTTGGCTCCGTTCAATGCTACGGTTGCTACCGGAACTCCGCCTGGCATTTGTAAAATAGATAAAACCGAATCCCAACCATCAATTGAATTGCTTGACTTCACTGGAACGCCAATTACAGGAAGCGGACTCATTGATGCTACCATTCCAGGTAAATGTGCGGCACCACCTGCGCCTGCTATAATTACTGAAATACCTCTTTCGTGTGCCTTTGTGCTAAAATCAAATAACTTTTCGGGAGTTCTGTGAGCTGATACGATATCTACTTCGGTTTCTATTCCAAATTCTTTTAAAATGTCGATGGCTTCTTGCATTACTGGCATATCCGAAATGCTTCCCATGATGATGGCTACTTTCATTTTTGGTTGAGGTGTTTATGGTTTAGTTGTTTAAAGATATTGATTTCATTTTCAAATTGGTAAATTTTCAAATTAACAAATTACTTTAATCGTGTTTTTTACTTGCTCGGCAATTTTTCGTGCCTCGTTCACGTCTTTATTCACTATGGTGACGTGTCCCATTTTTCTAAATGGACGTGTTTGCTTTTTACCGTAAATGTGCGGTGTAACTCCATCCCATTCTAGAATTTTTTCAATATTCTCGTAAATTACTTGGCCAGAATATCCTTCTGAACCAACCAAATTAACCATAATTCCGGCAGCTTTACTATCGGTATTTCCAAGAGGTAAATCCAATATAGCACGTAAATGATTTTCAAATTGTGAAGTATAACTGGCTTCAATCGAATAATGACCTGAATTGTGCGGTCTTGGTGCAACTTCATTGACTAAAATTTCGTCATTTTCCGTTTGGAACATTTCTACTGCTAATAGACCTACGTGATTGAATTGTTGTGATACATTTAATGCAATAGCTCTGGCTTTTTTGGCGACTTCTTTGTCAATACGTGCGGGACAAATTACATATTCCACTTGATTGGCTTCGGGATGAAATTCCATTTCCACCACAGGATAGGTTTTGATTTCACCTGAGGGATTACGGCATACAATAACTGCCAATTCATTTTTGAATGGAATCATTGCTTCAGCTATGCATTCTACATTAGGCAATTCGTCTAAATCGGTTGCTTTTCGAACTACTTTCACACCGTTTCCATCGTAACCAAATTCAGTACACTTCCAAACAAAAGGCAATGTAATTTCGTTATTTTCAACGGCGGTTTTTAATGCAATTGTTTTGTCAAAACGGGTGTACTGCGCAGTTGGAATAGTATGTTGGGTATAAAAATCTTTTTGGATTCCTTTATTCTGAATTAATTTCAATGTTTTTGGCGAAGGATAAACAGGCAATCCTTCATCTTCTAATTTCACAAGAGCATCTAAGTTCACCAATTCGATTTCGAAAGTCAACACATCTACTTTTTTTCCGAAGTTGTACACCGTGTCAAAATCCATCAAATCGCCTTGAAAGAATTGATTGCAGGCTATTTTACATGGCGCTTCTTCGCTTGGGTCTAAAACGTAGGTTTGAATATCAAATTTTCGTGTGTCAAACAACAACATTTTGCCCAATTGACCACCGCCTAAAATTCCTAATTTAAAATCAGAAGAAAAATAATTCATTTGTTTTCTCTTTTACTTCAATTGCCGGGCTTTTGTAGCCTAGCTGTGCAAAGATACTTAGTCCGTTGATAATTAACAATTGATAATGGAT
>JAGNSF010000094.1 GCA_017988155.1 Flavobacterium sp.
ACCTTTCGTAATCCGTAAATTGATTGAAAGAGGTATTGTTAAAACGGTAAAATCAGCTAAAAAAATAATTGACAAAAAAGAGCCTGTAGTTTGGGACATCCTTGAAAATGTAATTAAAGGACACCCAATATTACTGAATCGTGCTCCTACTTTGCACCGTCTAGGTATCCAAGCGTTCCAACCCAAATTAATTGAAGGAAAAGCAATCCAATTGCACCCTTTAGTTTGTACGGCGTTCAACGCGGATTTTGATGGTGACCAGATGGCAGTTCACTTGCCATTAGGACCTGAAGCAATCTTAGAAGCACAATTATTAATGTTGGCTTCTCACAATATTTTGAACCCTGCTAATGGAGCGCCAATCACGGTACCTTCTCAAGACATGGTTTTGGGTCTATATTATATGACCAAAGAACGTTTAACAACTCCTGAGCATAAAATTTTAGGTCAAGATTTGACTTTCTATTCTGCTGAAGAGGTAAACATTGCATTAAACGAAGGACAATTAGAATTGAATGCTCGTGTGAAAATTAGAGCAAAAGATTTTAACGAAAATGGAGAGTTGGTTTACAAAATTATCCAAACTACTGCAGGTCGTGTATTGTTTAATGAAGTAGTTCCTGAAGCTGCTGGATACATCAATGATGTATTAACTAAGAAAAACTTAAGAGATATTATTGGTCACATTTTAAGTGTAACTGATGTGCCTACAACAGCTGCTTTCTTAGATAATATGAAAGATATGGGGTACAAATTTGCCTTCAAAGGTGGATTGTCATTCTCATTAGGTGATATTAGAATTCCAGAAGAAAAACCAAAATTAATTGCCGATGCTAGAGCACAAGTAGAAGGAATTTCTGCTAACTATAACATGGGTCTTATTACCAATAACGAACGGTACAACCAAGTTATTGATGTTTGGACTTCTACCAATGCTCAATTGACAGAAACAGCAATGAAAAACATTAGAGAAGACCAACAAGGTTTCAATTCTGTGTATATGATGCTTGACTCTGGAGCAAGGGGATCTAAAGAACAAATTCGTCAGTTAACTGGTATGCGTGGTTTGATGGCTAAGCCTAAAAAATCGACTGCTGGTGGTGGTGAAATTATTGAAAACCCGATTTTATCTAACTTTAAAGAAGGTCTTTCTATCCTTGAGTACTTTATTTCTACTCACGGTGCTCGTAAAGGACTTGCGGATACCGCTCTTAAAACTGCGGATGCAGGGTACTTAACAAGAAGATTACATGACGTATCTCAAGATGTTATCGTTAATATAGAAGATTGTGGTACATTAAGAGGTGTTGAAGTTTCAGCTTTAAAGAAAAACGAAGAAATCGTAGAATCTTTAGGAGAAAGAATCCTTGGACGTGTAGCATTGCAAGATGTTATCAATCCTTTGACAAACGAAGTTTTAATAGCGTCTGGACAACAAATTACAGAAGCAATTGTAAAAGCTATCGATGCTTCGCCAATTGAAAAAGTAGAAGTTCGTTCTCCATTAACTTGTGAGGCATTAAAAGGAATTTGTGCTAAATGTTACGGTAGAAACTTAGCTACTGGAAAAATGACTCAAAGAGGTGAGGCAGTTGGTGTTATCGCTGCGCAATCTATTGGAGAGCCTGGTACACAGTTGACACTTCGTACATTCCACGTTGGAGGGGTTGCAGGAGGTATTTCTGAAGAATCAAGCATTGTTGCTCGTTTCCCAGGAAAATTAGAAATCGAAGATTTAAAAACAGTTAAAGGAGAAGATAGCGAAGGAAACGCTGTGGATATTGTTGTTTCTCGTTCTACTGAATTGAAATTAATCGATGAAAAAACAGGTATTTTATTAAGTACAAATAACATTCCTTACGGTTCTAGTATTTTTGTGAAAGACGGACAGTCAGTTGCAAAAGGAGAAGTAATCTGTAAATGGGATCCATATAATGGAGTTATTGTTTCTGAGTTTACTGGTAAAATTGCTTACGAAGATTTAGAGCAAGGACAATCGTTCATGGTTGAAATCGATGAGCAAACCGGTTTCCAAGAAAAAGTAATCTCTGAAGCTAGAAACAAAAAATTAATTCCAACTTTATTGGTTTACGGTAAAGACAATGAATTAATCCGTTCGTATAACTTACCAGTTGGAGCCCACTTGATGGTTGACAATGGTGAGAAAATTAAAGCAGGTAAAGTATTGGTGAAAATTCCACGTCGTTCTTCTAAATCAGGAGATATTACAGGAGGTTTACCAAGAATTACGGAGTTGTTAGAAGCTCGTAATCCTTCAAACCCAGCAGTAGTTTCAGAAATCGACGGTGTTGTTTCTTTCGGAAAAATCAAACGTGGTAATCGTGAAATCATCATCGAATCTAAATTTGGTGAAGTGAAGAAATACTTAGTGAAATTATCTAGTCAAATCTTAGTTCAAGAAAATGACTTTGTAAGAGCAGGTGTTCCTTTGTCAGATGGTGCAATTACGCCAGACGATATCTTAAGAATTCAAGGTCCAGCGGCTGTTCAACAGTACTTGGTAAACGAAATTCAAGAAGTATACCGTTTACAAGGGGTAAAAATCAATGACAAACACTTTGAGGTGGTTATTCGTCAAATGATGCGTAAAGTAAGAGTTCAAGATCCAGGAGATACATTGTTCTTAGAAGATCAATTGATTCATACTAAAGATTTTATCTTAGAAAATGATAAATTGTACGGAATGAAAGTGGTTGAAGATGCTGGAGATTCTGACTCATTGAAACCAGGTCAAATCATTACACCACGTCAATTACGTGATGAAAATTCATTATTGAAACGTAATGATCAAAACCTAGTAGTAGCACGTGATGTAATTACAGCTACAGCTACTCCAGTTCTTCAAGGTATTACAAGAGCATCACTTCAAACGAAATCATTCATCTCAGCAGCATCTTTCCAAGAGACTACTAAAGTATTAAACGAAGCTGCTGTAGCAGGTAAAGTGGATTACTTAGAAGGCTTGAAAGAAAATGTTATTGTAGGTCATAGAATTCCTGCTGGTACAGGAATGAGAGAATACGATCACACGATTGTAGGATCTAAAGAAGACTACAACGAAATGATGGCTAACAAAGAAGAGTATATTTATTAATTCAAATATAAAGTTTCAAAGTCTGTAGCAATACAGACTTTGATTTTTTTAATCTTTTTATTATGACAGAGCAACAAGACCAAATTAACATTGAGTTGGATGAGCAAACAGCCGAAGGAATTTATTCTAATTTGGCTATAATCAATCATTCTTCTTCTGAGTTTGTTTTAGATTTTGTAAGCATTATGCCGGGCATTCCTAAAGCAAAAGTAAAATCAAGAATTGTTTTGACGCCTCAACATGCGAAGAGATTGTTGAAAGCCATTGGAGAAAACATTCACCGTTTTGAAGTCGCTCATGGCGAAATTAAAGACACTGAACAAGCTCCAATTCCATTGAATTTTGGTCCTCCGGGACAAGCATAATATATAGAAGGCTCCAGAAATGGAGCCTTTTTTATTGCAGTTTGTGGGCTACTTCGTTTTTAATTTCTTCTAAGACAAAAGTGCTTTGTACATTGGAAATTCCTTCAATGATGGATAATTTTTCTACTGCAAATTGTTGGTATTCATTCATGTCTTTTACGGCAATTTTTAGCAAAAAATCATAATTTCCAGACACATGATAACACCCCATAACATCATGCAATTTTGCAATTTGGTTTTTGAAATTGTCAATCACTTCCTTGGAATGAATCGACAAAGTGACTTGGCAAAATACCTGAATCGATTTTCCAATCTTTACTTCGTCCAAAAGGGCTACATATTTCTTGATATACCCTAATTGTTCTAGTTTCTTAATTCTTGCAAAGGTAGGAGAGACTGATAATCCCGATTTTTCTGCAATTATTTTGATGTTGGCTTTGGCATCGTTTTGTAAAACCATCAGAATTCGTTTGTCAATGGCATCCATTTTAAAATATTTTTATTGTTTTAATTATTTACAATAGTCGTTTTAATATAATTATTCTGCTAATGTATATATTTTCAGAATAATTACATCAATTATTGCTATTATTTAGAAAATTTTAAAAATAAATCTACATTTACAAAAAAAAGCAATGGATTTACACTCGGCCTTTCTTACTGATTCAGACAAACATAGAATTGTAGCTTTAGAACAATTAATTGATATTTCTAATGAGAATTCTATCGGTTATCCGGTCTCAAAAGATTTTGATTTTTCGGAGATCATGCCGTTTTTAAAATACCCAATAAATAATGTGGGCGATCCCTTTGAAAATTCTATTAACAAAGTGAAAACACACGAACTCGAAAGAGAAGTAGTTGGATTTTTTGCCAAGTTGTTTAGAGCTGATCCAAATGATTATTGGGGTTATGTTACCAATGGAGGTTCTGAAAGTAATTTATACGGCTTGTATTTAGCTAGAGAGTTATATCCTAAAGGAATGGTGTATTACTCTGAATCGACGCATTATAGTATTCGCAAGAATATCCATTTGTTAAACATTCCAAGTATTGTGATTCGTTCTCAAGAAAATGGAGAAATTGATTATACGGATTTAGAAAATACGTTACGAATCAATCGAGATAAACCAGCTATTGTGTTGGCAAATTACGGAACTACGATGAAAGAAGCTAAAGACGATGTAACTAGAATTAAAAACATATTAAAAAGTTTAGCCATTCAAGATAGTTATATTCATTGTGATGCTGCTCTTGCAGGAAGTTACGGAGCTTTTGTAGAACCTAGAGTGCCTTTTGATTTTAAAGATGGAGCGGATAGTGTAGCTATTAGCGGTCATAAGTTTATTGGTTCGCCAATTCCTTCCGGAGTTATTATTACCAAAAAATCGAATCGAGATAGAATTGCCAAAGGAGTTTCGTATATCGGTTCGTTTGACACCACTATTACCGGTTCAAGAAACGGCCACAGTCCTTTGTTTTTATGGTATGCTTTAAAAAGAATGGGAGTGGAAGGATTGAAACAACGATTTCAAAGCAGTCTTGAAGTTGCTGCGTATTGCGAAAAGCGTTTAAATGAAATTGGGATTCCAGCTTGGAGAAATCCCAATGCTATTACTATAGTGTTTCCAAAAGTACACGATTCCATAATCTCTAAATGGCAATTGGCTACACAAGAAACTATTTCTCATATAATTTGTATGCCCAATGTGACCAAAGAGCAAATAGACAACTTGATTTTGGATATTCAAAATTGCGAAGAAGTCGTTGAAAACGAATACGAATTCAGTTTTTAATTATTCAAACTCTGATGTAAAAAACAACTTCACAGTTGGAAATTTACTCTGCGTCATTTGGATAGTGAAATCAGAATCGGCTAAGAAAACCAATTGACCGTATTTGTCGTGAGCTAAAAACTTTTGTTTGATACGTTTGAATTCTTTGAATTCTTCACTTTTTAGATCATCGGGCTTTACCCAACACGCTTTATGAACAGGGAAGTTTTCATAGGTACATTTAGCGCCGTATTCGTGTTCTAAACGGTATTGAATTACCTCATATTGAAGCGCACCAACGGTTCCAATAACTTTACGATTATTCATTTCTAGTGTAAACAACTGAGCCACACCTTCGTCCATTAATTGATCAACACCTTTGTCGAGTTGTTTCGCTTTTAAGGGATCGGCATTATTGATGTAACGGAAATGCTCTGGAGAGAAACTAGGAATACCTTTAAAACTCATTACTTCGCCTTCGGTCAATGTATCGCCAATTTTGAAGTTACCCGTATCGTGTAATCCTACAATATCACCCGGATACGAAATATCTACAATTTCTTTTTTCTCAGCAAAAAAGGCATTAGGGCTTGAGAATTTTAAATTCTTCTTTTGGCGTACATGATAATAGGGTTTATTGCGTTCAAAAGTTCCCGAAACAATTTTAATAAACGCCAAACGGTCACGGTGTTTTGGATCCATATTCGCGTGAATTTTGAATACAAAACCTGACATTTTTTCTTCTTTTGGATCTACCAAACGAGTTTCAGAATCTTTAGGTCGAGGTGAAGGCGCAATGGCTACAAAGCAATCCAACAATTCTCGAACTCCAAAATTATTCAAAGCTGAACCAAAAAATACGGGTTGTAATTTTCCGTCCAAGTAGTCTTGGCGGTCAAATTTTGGATAGACTTCGTCAATCAATTCCAATTCTTCACGCAATTTATCAGCGGGTTTTTGGCCAATTATTTTTTCTAATTCAGGACTTTGCACGTCCGAAAAAGCAATGGTTTCTTCAATATTTTTACGGCTATCTCCACTAAACAAGTTGATGTTTTGTTCCCACAAATTATAAATTCCTTGAAAGTCATAACCCATCCCAATTGGAAAACTCAAAGGTGTAACCGTCAAGCCTAGTTTTTGCTCCACTTCATCCATCAAGTCAAAGGCGTCTTTTCCTTCACGGTCTAATTTATTGATAAAAACAATAATAGGAATGTTTCGCATTCTACACACCGAAACTAATTTTTCAGTTTGTTCCTCCACCCCTTTGGCAACGTCAATCACTACAATTACACTGTCAACGGCGGTTAAAGTTCGAAACGTATCTTCGGCAAAATCCTTGTGACCAGGTGTGTCAAGAATGTTGATTTTTTTCTCTTTATAATTGAATGCCAAAACCGAAGTCGAAACCGAAATCCCTCTTTGACGCTCAATTTCCATAAAGTCAGACGTAGCGCCTTTCTTGATTTTATTATTTTTTACGGCACCCGCTTCCTGAATTGCCCCTCCAAAAAGAAGTAATTTCTCGGTTAGTGTCGTCTTTCCTGCATCGGGATGCGAGATAATTCCAAAGGTTCTCCTGCGTTGTATTTCTTCTAAAAAACTCATAATTGCTATAATGGATTGCAAAAATACTATTTACTTCATTAATTAACTAATTCCAAAAGCTTTTCTAGGA
>JAGNSF010000095.1 GCA_017988155.1 Flavobacterium sp.
AAGGTAACTATATAATTGTCCTTGGCTTTAGCAATAGCTTCGCCAATGGCGTTATTGTAAGCATCCATTTCATCAATGATATGATCCGAAGGAGTTACAATTAGAATAGCATCGGGTTCAGCAGCAAAAGCAGCAAAAGCAATGGCTGCAGCCGTATTTCTAGGTGTAGCTTCTACAATGTCAATATACGAAGTTTGGGTTTTCTCCAGCACCTTGCGACTCAAATGACAATTATCTACATTACCCACTACCATCACTTGGTTGACCAAATGGCTATTTCGAGCCACTGTCATTTCAAATAATGATTTCCCTTCAAACAATTCTAGATATTGTTTGGGTTGGCTTTTACGAGAGAGAGGCCATAAACGACTTCCTACTCCCCCAGTAAGTATAACATGTACAATAGATGTACTCATATATTTTTTATTTTTCAGTATTTGTAACTTAGTTACCAACAACTGACAACCGAAAACCGATAACCGATAACTGACAACACCTCAAACTATTAATAATTGTAATTATTTGAGATTGCTTCACTGTGTTCGCAATGACTGACAACCGACAACTGACAACTATTTCTTAGTCTGTTTGTCTGCTACTTCTTGGCGCAAACTGCTACTAGAGAAACGGTGTTCGCGAATATTAAAACACAATTCGATTCCTTTTTCTTCACAATAGGTTCTCCCAGTAAAATTTTTATTTTGGTATTCATCTCCAATAATACGCACATCAATTTTGAAAGCACGTAAAATATCTTCTAAATCTTGCTCAGTAGCATAAGGAACTATTTCATCAACAAATTTACAACCCTTCAATTGAATGTAACGCTCCACAACGGATTGCACTGGACGGTTTTTTTCAGGACGATCCAAGGTAGGATCCGTTTGCAAGCCACAGATCAAATAATCACATTGCCTTTTAGCTTCTTCTAACATGGTGATATGCCCTGCATGCAGCAAATCAAAGGCACTGAAGGTAATTCCGATTTTTAATTTTGCACTCATTTTATATTTTTTTAAATAAAAAAACCATGATTTTAGGGCACGGCTTCGCCCTTTCCAGTCCCATAAGCAGAACTAAAAAAGGGTGTTTTTGAGGTGTTGCAAATGTAGTAAAAACATACTATAATTGACTCACTTTTTTAACGTATCAGGACATTATAAATTATCCACACGAAATAAACGGTTCTAATATACTAATAATCAAGGAAAAATCAATCGATCCCGACAAAAAATAAATTAAAATATCACTAAATTCAGGGAGAGAAAAGATATACGATTTACGATATACGAGGGAGGATATACGATGGACGGATAAATAAAACAAAATGTCTTTTCAATCTATACCATTCCCCTCTTGAGAGGGGCTAGGGGTGTGTAATTTTAAAAACCAAAATAATATTGAATATAAAATCACTAAACATAAAATAGCTAATTATTCTATGCAATTCCCCTCTTGAAATCGAAGATTCAACGATTCCAGAAAAACAATAAAAAATAGAGTTATAGGGGTTAGAAGCCTGTAGTAATTTGCAATTTCGACGATTCGGGTCGATTTATAAAATTCAATAATTAAACTAATAAGTGTTTATACTACTAAACATTCCCCTCTGGAGAGGGGCTAGGGGTGTGTAATTGTATAAAATAAATTACCTTTATCAACCCAAACCTCAACCCAAATGTCAAAACGAAAAATCATCCCCTACAATCCAAAGCTAACTCAATTAGCAAGAAAGCTCCGCAACGAATCTACCGAAACAGAAATCTACCTTTGGTTGAAACTAAAAGGAAAACAGATGTACGGTTATGACTTTCACAGACAAAAACCTATTGACAATTACATTTTAGATTTTTTCTGTTATAATCTGATGTTAGGTATTGAAGTAGATGGTTATTCACACGAAATTCTAGAAGTACATAACAAAGACATAGTTAAAGAAAAAAGAATGAACGAATTAGGAATAACTATTTTACGTTTCAGTGACTTTGAAGTTTTGAGGGATATGGAAAATGTAATTCGTGCAATTGAATTTTATATTCTGGAATTTAAGAAGACGAATACATCTTTAGAAGAGTGAAAGTTAGTAGTAATACATAAATCAAAAGACACACCCCTAACCCCTCTCAAGAGGGGAATAATTCCGAATAAATAAAGACGTTTAAAATAAAAAACAACTGGTCACAAATTGTGACTAGATTAAATTAGTTGAAATTTGTAAAACACACCCCTAGCCCCTCTCAAGAAGAGAGTAGTCCGGCGGTAAGTTAGAGATTTCTTCTCTACGTTCGCAATGACAGACAACCGAAAACCCAAAACATAGATTAAAACCTTCCTGCCTTAGCGCCTTCGTAGCAAATTAAAGATTGCTTCACGGCGTTCGCATTGACTGACAACCGACAACCGATAACTTACAACTCTTACTTATGTTTCATCTTCAACACGCATCCCATCGATTCCAAAACCAAAACATAGTGAGAAGCAGTTACTTCTTGCACAATTGCTTGTTGATTCACAAAAGGACCTGAATCTACTTCAATAACATCCCCAACTTGATAGGTACTCACTTCAATTTCAGCAACATCAGGAGCGCTCAACCATTTTTTAATGGTAGCAATTTCATCTTCGCGAACAATGGCCGGTTTTTGTAACCAAAACAAATACCGCACCGCACCTGGAGAATCAAAAACCAAAGAACGGTCTTTCTCATCCAAATGAACAAAAACATAGGAATTAAACAAAGGCACTTCCACCTTCTTTTTACGATCAGACCATTGGCGCTCTTTGGTCACCAAAGGACAATAGCAGTCGATACCGATAGCTTGTAATTGCTCGGCTACTTTTTTCTCCCATTTGGGTTTAGTATAGAGTACGTACCAGTTCATATTTTTTTGCCACAAAGACGCTAAGGCGCCAAGGTTAGTAATTATTTAAAAGTCAAAAATTAAGATCCGATTCCTTGGAAAACGAAGCCAATGGCTTCCAATTCGGTACGATTCAACAAATTGCGACCATCGAATACAAAGGCTGGTTTTTGCATACCATCGTAAATTTGTTGCCAATTGTATGTAGTAAACTCATCCCATTCAGTTAGTACTGCAATCGCGTGTGCTCCTTGACAAGCTTCATACGCAGTAGAGAACGATTGTACTTGAGCCACATTCGCATCATGCGAACGTGTTTCCAAATAATCCAAATCTGCCACTACTTTAACAGCAGAGACCTTAGGGTCATAAACCGCAATATGCGCTTGTTCATTAATCAAATCATCTGCCACATAGATCGCTGCCGATTCTCTAGTATCATTGGTGTCTTTCTTAAACGCCCAGCCTAAAAAAGCAATCTTTTTGGCCGCTACAGTATTGTATAAAGTTTGTACAATTTTGGCAGAGAAGCGTCTTTTTTGATGGTCATTCATAATAATTACTTGTTCCCAATAATCGGCTACTTCATTCAATCCATACGATTTAGCGATATAGACTAAATTCAAAATGTCTTTTTGAAAACAAGAGCCTCCAAAACCTACAGAAGACTTCAAAAATTTTGAACCAATACGGCTATCCATTCCAATAGCACGAGCTACTTCATTGACATCGGCACCTGTTTTTTCACATAATTCTGATAATGCATTAATCGACGAAATACGCTGAGCTAAAAAAGCATTTGCCGTTAATTTCGACAATTCCGAAGACCAAACATTGGTCGTTAAGATTTTGTCGGTTGGCACCCAATTGGCATACACCTCCACTAAAGCCTGAATTGCATCTTGACCTTCAGGAGTTGTATCTCCACCAATTAAAATACGATCCGGTTGCAATAAATCGTCAACTGCTGTCCCTTCCGCTAAAAACTCCGGATTAGACAAAATTTGAAATTGCACTCCGTTTCCGGTATGGTCTAATATATTTTTAATCGCCTCGGCGGTACGCACCGGCAAAGTAGATTTCTCCACTACAATTTTGTTGTCTTTGGCTACTCGAGCAATTTGACGCGCGCACAATTCGATATATTTCAAATCAGCTGCCATGCCTTTTCCTTTTCCGTAAGTTTTGGTTGGCGTATTCACCGAAATAAAAATCAATTGCGCTTCATCAATCGCTTTTTCCACCTCCGTAGAAAAAAAGAGGTTTCTGCCTCTGGCTTCTGCTACTACTGTACTTAATCCCGGTTCATAAATCGGAATATTGTCTACATTTTCATCATTCCAAGCTGCAATACGCTCTGCATTCAAATCCACTACCGTCACCTGAATATGAGGACATTTTTGAGCAATCACTGCCATGGTAGGTCCGCCTACATACCCCGCTCCAATGCAACAAATTTTTGTAATCTTCATCTATTCTGAAATTAGTCGTTCGACTTTATTTTAATTGTTTTTTATAGATTTTTCAAAAGGAACGCGTTGTAAAATACTACGTCCCAAAGTCACTTCATCCGCATATTCTAGTTCATCTCCCACTGAGATT
The DNA here is from genome assembly GCA_017988155.1 of Flavobacterium sp. Taxonomy (GTDB): domain Bacteria; phylum Bacteroidota; class Bacteroidia; order Flavobacteriales; family Flavobacteriaceae; genus Flavobacterium. The sequence continues at coordinate 4,464 of JAGNSF010000095.1, forward strand.
CCTCTCGCAATCGTCGACAATTCCACTGGATAATCCATAATTTGTTTGTAAATATAAAAATTGGTGGTATCGCCTTCCATGGTAGAGCTTAACGCAAAAATAATTTCGCTCACACCACCTAGTTTCACTTTTTCTACCAAAGGACTTATATGTAACTGGCTAGGTCCCACGCCATCAATAGGCGAAATCTTCCCTCCTAAAACATGGTAAATTCCTCTAAATTGTCCGGTGTTTTCAATCGCCATGACATCGCGAATATCTTCCACCACACAAATAATTTGATGGTTCCGACTCGCATTGGCACAAATTTCACACAAATTAGTATCCGAAATATTATTACAGCTCGCGCAGTGTTTAATTTCTTCGCGCATGCTTGTCAAAGCTTGGGACAAATACTGCGTTTGTTCCTGTGGTTGTTTCAACAAATGCAAAACCAATCGCAAAGCAGTACGCTTACCAATTCCTGGTAATTGCGACATTTCGTTGACTGCTTTTTCTAATAGTTTTGAAGAAAATTCCATGGATACAAAAGTAGTGAATTGGACAAACGAATCGGGTTAATATTGATTAGTAGCCAATAAAACCAAGGTACAAGCAACTTCTACCTGAATATCATTTAGCGCCAACAATTGGTAAAATTCTGGATTCTCCGTTCCTGGATTAAAAATCACCCGTTTAGGATGGGCTTCAATAATATAGTTATAATAGTCTCTTTGGCGTGCTGGATTGAGATACAAGCTTACTGTGTCTATACTTTTTATAGGCAGTGCTTTGGTTTGGATTTTAACTCCTGCCACCTCTCCAGCATTTTGCCCAATCGCTAATACAGAATGCCCTTTGCCCACCAAAGCAGTGATCGCTTTAAAAGCATAACGTTCCGGTTTGGTCGTAGCGCCAAGCACCAAAGTTTTTTTATTTTTCATCGATTTGAATTGTATGCTGCAAAAGTAATCAAAAAACAAACGTTTGTGTCAAATTATTCCGACTAAACCGCTGATTTAGGTAAGAAAATTTCAGCCATCATACAACGTGCACTTCCGCCTCCGCAAGCTTCAATGGTATCTAAATTTGCCTTCAAAATAGTCAAATGTTCCTCTAATTGGGCGATTTGTTTCTTGGTTAAAGATTGGTAAGCCGAAGCACTCATCACTAAATAGCGTCTCTCATTCGCACCAATCACCTCCAACATATTGCCTGCAAAATTGTTCAACTGCGCTTCTGTAATCAAGATAATTTCTTTTTCGTCACCGCGAAGACTGTCCAAAACCATTTTGCGCTCTTTTTTATCATCAATACAATCCGCACAAATCACTGCAAAGGTGTCGCCAATACACATCATCACATTGGTATGATAAATTAACTTTCGCTCATCTGCAACTGTTTGAAACGCTTCAAAAATAACCGGTGTGTATTCAAAATCTTCGCAGAACTCAATGAATAACTCTTCATCTGCACGCGGAGACAAAGCACAATAGGCTTTTCCATTTTCTCTGTCTAAGACAATACTTCCCGTTCCTTCCAGAAAAAATCCTTCAGTTTCCGCCGAGGTATAATCCATGATTTCATTTACTTCAAATCCTTCCTCTTCCAAAACATCTAGAATATCTTCACGACGTTCCATACGACGATTTTCAGCAAACATAGGATACAAAACCACATCGCCATTTTCGTGAAAAGAAATCCAGTTGTTTGGAAAAATACTGTCTGGCGTATCTGAGTCAGTCGTGTCATCCACCACGATCACTTGAACACCTACTGCACGCAATTGGGCAACAAAAGTATCAAATTCTTGTTGCGCTTTGGCATTTACTGTGGCAGGCAATAATCCGTCCAACACTTTTTGGTAGTAATTATTAACAGCGGTTTGTTCGTTCATGCGAAACGCCACCGGGCGAATCATCAAAATAGCGTTAGTAGTTTGGTTCATTTTTTTTATTGTTATGGGTTCTCGGTTATCCGTCTTTGCGAACGTAGTGAAGCCTGCCTACCGCAGGCAGGCAATCTCAAATTTGCCACGAAGTCGTAAAGGCACGAAGTTTTATGTATTGTTCTATGTTGTCTGTTCTCGGATTTCGAATCCCGGTTTACAAATTACTTTTCTCGTATCAAAGGCAAAGTCGAACATCGCAATAATCCTTCTTGTTTTGCTATTTCAGCATAGGGTATTTCTTCTACTGTAAATCCGTTTTCTCTAAGCCAGTTGTTCAAACGTGTAAATTTTCGTTCAGAAACGACCACATCAGGCGCAATAGAAAATACATTCGAATACATATGATACATTTCCTCTCTCTCAATATGAAATAGATTTTCTTTACCGAATAATTGTACTAAGAACATATAATCTGCTTCCTCTCGAAAGCCACGTTTGTAGATAATTCCCTTTGTTTCACCCACAGGTTGAAAACAACAATCCAAATGCAAGGCATTATCACGAGCTTCAATTTTGGATTTAA
>JAGNSF010000096.1:0-1173 GCA_017988155.1 Flavobacterium sp.
GCTACGGGAGGCATTGCGGGATTAGTAATTTGTGCAAAAGTCTTAGTTGCCATCATCAGCAAACTCAATAAAAGGACGAATCGCATACTTATTCCTACTTTTCTATAGGGTAAAATCCTGTTCATTTTGGGATCGTAATTTTTTAATTTTTTTTTTTCGATTTTCCCGTAGGGCATGAAAAACCGTGTATTAATTACCTCTTTTTACATTTTTATTCAACTTTAACAATGGACATTTTACCATTATAAGGCAAACTTCCTTTACTATTCAACGCTTGTTTTGCCGCTTCAATGGTATCAAATGAGTCATAATAAATAAAATATTTACTCGAATTCGCATCGTAAAAGAAATTCACATTCTGCTGACCTGAAGCGACTGCTTTAATTAAAAAATCATCTCTTTTTGCCACTTCATTATGCACCGCAATCACTACATAATAACCGCTCGACACGTTCTTAACCGTTTTTACAATTTGAACTTCGGGTTGTTCTTCACCCGAATCAAAATCTTTTGATTGTAGTGGGGTTGCGCTTACTGCTGTTGTTTCTTTTATTCGCTTTAAGGTCGCATTATCTTGTGCAAAACGATCGTCAACATTCATAAACGAAGCGCGTTTAATGCGGCGTGTTTTTTCTACTTCTGTAGCCTCTTGAATTTGATTTAATGATTGATTTAAAGTTGTATTGGTCTGTACAGAAGCCAAATATTCTTCTTTCAAATTTTGAATAGTTTGCTTATAGTTATTTAAAAGAGAATCGTCATTTTCAGTGATCTTTTTTAACTTTTCGGTGTACGCACTCTCTAATTCTCGTATTTTGTCTTTTTGTTCCTTAGTAATCGCAGAAATTTCTGTTTTTAAAGTTTCTAATTCGCTACTTTCTGCTCCGCTACTTTTAAATGGTTTTGGTTCTGTGTAAATTCCTTTTTCGCTCAAATCATTTTCCTGCTTCATCGCTAAAAGTTCTTTTTCTTTATTAGCAATAACAATTGTTAAACGGCTCAATAAGTCTTGCTGCTTTGTTTTTGTAACTGCAACAGCAGCCGCTAAATTATCAATTGCAATAAGTTCCCTGTCTTTTGGCTGAGGAATTTTAACCTCAACCGAATCCTTTTTAAATTGGGCCTCCGCCAAAGGTTGAACGGGTACAATTGTATCTTTTTTTATCGGACTTG